>DASTXK010000186.1:0-5313 GCA_035765555.1 Acidobacteriaceae bacterium | reverse complement strand
CGGAGCCTCAGCTTCAATCACATGAGGGAGACGGCCGAAAGTGCCACTACGGGATGATCTGCTTAATCCGATTCCGGGCGAGAATCCGTCAGGGGTAAGCCTGCGGTACGAGCGCGTCTACGACCAGATTAAGGAAGCGCGCACAGAAGACGACGAAAGCATTCCCTCGGGCGCGTGGGAGCGCCAATCCAAAAAAGCTGATTTCGCGCTGGTCATCAAGCTGGCCGGCGAAGCCCTTGCGACCAAAAGCAAAGACCTGCAACTTGCGGCCTGGCTGACCGAAGCTCACGTGAAACGCGAGGGCATCGGGCTGGTGCAGCCCTGCTTCAAGCTGATGCAGGATTTGCAGGAGCAGTTCTGGGAGACGCTTTATCCTGAAATTGAAGACGGCGACGCGGGAATGCGCGCGGTGCCGATTGAATGGGCCGCGAACCGCGTGGCGGCGATTCTGCGCGAAGCTCCGATTACGCGCGATGGCCTGAATTTTTTCCAGTACAAAGAGTCGCGGGCCATTGGCTATGAGGCCGATGCCGAGTCGAACGACGCGAAGCGCGAAGCGCGCGAGCTTGCCATTAACGACGGCAAGGTGACGGGCGAGGAGTTCGATAAGTCATTCAACTCCACTCCCAAGTCGTTTTACGTGAAGCTGGACGAGTCGATCAACGCGACTACCGACACGCTGAACGACTTACAGGTTTACTGCGAGGGAAAGTACGGCGACGACGGGCCGGGTTTCAGCAGGCTTCATGCAGCGCTGGAAGAGGTTGGGCAAGTTGTCCGGACGCTGCTGAACGAGAAGCGCAAGATTGAGCCGGACGAGCCGGTTGTGGAGGCCGAGGAGGAAGAGCCTGAGGCCGAGGCTGAGGTTGAAGCTGAACAGGAAGCGACGGAGGATGCTTCCGCCGCCGCGGCCAAGCCGAAAAAAGGCAAGACGCTTTCCGCCGAGCCTGAGAACTGGGACGACGCGGTGCGGCGTATTCAGGCGTGCGCGGCGTTTCTGCAAAAGGAGCGAGCTTCGAGTCCGGCGGGCTATCTGCTGCAAACCTCCATTCGCTTTGGCGAAATGCGGGAGCAAGGAAGCTCGCCTTCTTATGATTTTCTGGCGTCGCCGCCGACGGAAGTCCGGCAGACGCTGAAGCGGCTGTCTTCGGAGAGTAATTGGGAAGAGTTGCTGCGAGCGGCGACGGCCGCTGCGGGCGAGCCTTGCGGGCGGGCGTGGCTCGATGTTCATCGCTATGTGTGGAAGGCGAGCTACGAGGCGGGCTACTCGGGCGTTTCCGCCGCGGTGATTGCGACGGTGCAGTCGCTGTTGAAGGACATTCCGGAGATTCCGCAATGGACGCTGGATGATGACACGCCCACGGCGAATCCCGAAACGCAGCGCTGGCTGGAGGAGATGGTGATTCCGAAGCCGCCGGAGCCGGTTGTTCAGGAAGCTCAGGCGGAGCCGGAAGCCGCGCCGGTTGCAATGACTTCATTTGAGCCGGAAACCGCGCCGGAGGAGGGCGCGCCTCCGGATGTGATGGACCTGGCGCGCGATTTGATTGGGCGTGGGCAGTTGCCGCAGGCGATCCAGCTATTGATGCGCGATGCGGCGCAGCAGCCGAGCGGGCGGGCGCGCTTCCAGCGCAGGTTGCAGGTGGCGCAGCTTTGCGTGAGCGCGGGGCAGAACAAGGTGGCGCATCCCGTGCTGGAAGAGCTGGTGCATGAGATTGAACAGAGGCGGCTCGAGGAGTGGGAAGCGAGCGAGATGCTTTCGCCGCCGCTGGCGCTGCTGCTGCAATGCCTCGATCCGGCCAGCGGAGATGGCTCGCGAGCGGCGCTCTTCGCCAAGCTGTGCCGCATTGATCCCACGGCGGCAATGGACATTTCTCTTTAATCCCCAAGGAGCCTGCAAGGTTTGGCGCGTTCGACCACAGAGACGCTGGTGACACAATCGGTCCTCGACCGCGTAACAGCGGTGGAAGAGTGGCCGACGACGCGGTCGCAGTCTCTGCGGTTTTTCAAGGACGCGCTGAAGCGCGATCTGGAATGGCTGCTGAATACGCGGCAGCCTCCGTTGCCGGAGTTGATGAGTTATCCGCTGGCGAAGGCGTCGGTTGTGAACTATGGGTTGCCGGACATTACGTCGCTGGGGCTGAGTTCGGCGGCGGACCATCGGCGGCTGCGTATCGCGATTGAGACGTGCCTCAATAATTTTGAGCCGCGATTGTCGGACGTGCGGGTGACGCTGCAAGGCTCCGACACGACGGACCGGCGGCTGCGGTTTCACATTGAAGGCAACATGAAGCTCGATCCCGCGCCGGAGGAGATTTCCTTCGACACGGTGCTGGAACTGGCGAGCGGCGAGTACAAGGTGAAGTAGCGATGCGCGAAGAACTGCTGGAATATTACGAAAGGGAACTCGCGCATCTTCGCCAACTGGGCGGGCAGTTCGCGACCAAGTATCCGCGTGTGGCCAGCAGGCTGCTGCTGGAGCCGGACCGGTGCGACGATCCGCATGTGGAGCGGCTGCTGGAGAGCTTCGCGTTCATGGCGGCGCGCGTGCATCTGCGCATTGACGATGATTTTCCCGAGGTCACGTCGGCGCTGCTGGGGCTGGTGTCGCCGCATTATCTGCGGCCCATTCCGTCGATGACGGTGGTGGAGTGCCAGCTTGATCCGGAGCAGGGCAAGCAGACGGCGGGGCTGAAGGTCCCGGCGCGGACTCCGATTGTTACCAAGCGCACGGTGGACGGAATGCCGTGCCGGTTCCAGACGGCGTATCCGGTGGAGTTGTGGCCGTTCTCGGTGAGCGAATGCGAGTGGCGGCAGCCGGAGCGGCTGGCCGAGCCGGTGCGCATGCCGGGAGCCGTGGGCGTGGTGCGGATGCGGCTGCAATGCGCGCGGGACGTGACCTTTCAGCAATTTGAGATTGGCAAGCTGGCGTTCCACCTGACGGGCGAAACGAACGTGGTGCATACGCTGTATGAACTGCTTTGCCGCAATTGCGTTTCCGTCCTGGTGCGGAACCCGCAGCAGCGGGGCGGCAAAGTGGTGGCGATTCCAACGGAGCGGCTGCGTCCGCTGGGGTTCGAGGAAGATGAGTCGCTGCTGCCGTATCCGCGGCGGTCGTTTGACGGGTATCGATTGTTGCAGGAGTACTTCACGTTTTCCGAGAAGTTTCTGTTCTTCGAATTGAGCGGGCTGGAGGCGATTGCCGAAGCGGGCTGCACGGAGCAGGCGGAGATCCTGTTCTGCTTCTCGCGGTTCGACAGGCCGGAGCGCAATCAGGATTTGGAGCATGGGGTTGAAGCGCGGACAATGCGGCTGGGCTGCACGCCGGTCATCAATTTGTTTTCGCACGTGGCCGAGCCGATTCTGGTGACGCACACCAAGCACGAGTATCAGGTGATTGCGGATGTGCGGCACCAGGATGTGACCGAAGTTTTTTCCATCGACGAGGTGATGGCGTCGAACACGACGCGGCGCGAAAGCATTCCGCTGGAGCCGCTTTATTCGTATCGCTTCCAGGCGAGGCGCGATGCGGCGCGCGCTTTCTGGCATGGGGTGCGGCGGATGAATCCGCTGGGCGAGCGCGAGCCCTCGACCATGCACCTGTCGCTGGTGGATGTGGACGGCGTGATGGCGGATCCGGATGCGGAAGTGCTGACGGTACGCTGCTCGTGCTCGAATTTCGATCTGCCGTCGCGGCTATCGTTCGGCGCAGAGGACGGCGACTTCATGGCGGAGGATTATCCAGTTGTGAAGCAGATTACGGCGCTGCGCAGGCCGACTCCGTCGTATGATCCGCCGACGGCGAAGGGGCAGTTGTGGCGGCTGGTGTCGCAGCTTTCGCTCAATTATCTGTCGCTGGATGAAGAGGGGATTGGCGCGCTGCACGAGATTCTGCGGCTGCACAACTTCACCGACTCGTCGTATCTGGAGAACCAGATTGGCGGCATCACCGGGCTTAGTTCGAAGCCGCACTTCGCAATCATGCAGTCGATTTATGGGAACCTGCCGGCGCGCGGAATGCGCGTGGAAGTGGACTTTGACGAGCGGCAATTTGTGGGCGGCGGCGTCTATCTGTTTGCGAACGTGCTGGACCGTTTTCTGGGATCGTATGCGTCGATCAACAGCTTTTGCCAACTGGCGGCGCGCACCAACCAGAGAAAGGAGATGCTGGGCGAATGGCCACCCAGAGCCGGGAACCAGCCGCTGATCTGAAGCTGAAGCAGGGCGGCGATCAGGACGGAAAATTTGACGCGATTCGCGCCATGCTGGAGCGGGAGCCCTACAGCTTCCGGTTCTTCCAGGCCGTGCGCCTGCTGGAGCGGCTGTATCCGGAGCGGAATCCGGTCGGGCTGTTCGTGTCTCCGGCGTCGGAGGTGGTGGCGTTTTCGTCGGTGCCGTCGCTGTCGTTTCCGGCGAGCGAAATTCAGGAGCTGCGGATGGAGAAGGACGGCCAGCCGAAGCTGTTTGTGAACTTCATGGGGCTGAGCGCGGCGACCGGCGCGCTGCCGCATCCTTATACCGAATATCTGCTGGAGCGCATTCGCGCCAAGGACCATGGGCCGGGCGATTTCTTTGACGTATTCAATCGGCGCATCGTCGCGCTGTTTTATCGGGCATGGCAGAAGTACCGTTTTTACATTGCCTATGAACGTACCGGGGCCACCGATGACGTGATCAGCGCGAAGCTGCTGGACCTGATTGGGCTGGGGACCAGCGGGCTGACGCACCGCATGGAGATTGAGGACGAGGCCGGGCTGTACTATGCCGGGCTGTTGTCGCAGCGGCGTCCTACGGCGCAGGGCTTGAAGCAGCTTCTTGAGGATTACTTCGATGTTCCGGTTTCGGTGGAGCAGTTCACCGGGACATGGAACCGTCTTCCGGCGGCGAACCAGACATTTTTGCGCGACAGCGGAGCATTTTGCGAGCGGCTCGGCATGGGAACCATCGTGGGCGATGAGGTTTGGGACCAGCACGGCACGGTGACGGTGCGGCTGGGGCCGATGAGCTTTGAGAGGTACCAGCAGTTTTTGCCCGGAGCGAGGGCCAGCCGCGAGTTGCGCGCGTGGCTGCGGCTGTATGCGAACCGGGAGTTCGATTTTATTGTCCAGTTGGTGCTTGAGCGCGAAGAAACGCCGGGCATGAAGCTGGGCGAGGATGGCGCGGGCGCGCCGCGTTTGGGTCTGGTGAGTTGGCTGAAGAACCGGCCTCTGCAGCATGATCCGGACGAGGCGACCTACCGGTTGTCTTAAACCAAAGAGTTTTGATCCACATGGGAGAAGCAACGAACGATGAGTCTGAACCTGAAATCGCTGATTA
>DASTXK010000185.1:0-2849 GCA_035765555.1 Acidobacteriaceae bacterium | reverse complement strand
GGTCGAGGCTGAAGATGGCCGCATCAACATCACAGCCACTGATCTAGACCAGAGCATCCGCACCTCCGCTGAAGCCAAGGTCAAGAAGCCGGGCGCCTGCACCATCCCCGCGCGCAAGCTTTACGACTACATCAAGCTGCTGTCCGATGGAGACATCTCCATCAAGTCAATGGAAAACCATTGGGTGCAGATTCGCTCCGGGCGCTCGAATACGAAGATGGTCGGTATGGCGCGGGCAAACTTCCCGCAGATCCCCGATTTCCCCGACGCCAGCATTACAAGTATCCCCGCGGCGTCACTTCTAAACCTGATAGCTAAGACAATTTTCGCCATTTCCAATGAAGAGTCGCGCTACACCTTGAATGGCGCGCTGCTGATCCTCAAGGCGGAATCTATCGCCATGGTCGCAACCGACGGCCATCGCCTCGCGCACATTGAAAAGACCGGAGAGACGCTCTCGAACGTAAGCGGCGAGCGCAAGACACTCATCCCGCGTAAAGCGCTCAGCGAGCTACAATCGCTGCTCTCGAACACAGAAGCGGAATCCGTCGAGTTTGCCGATGATGACCACACGCTCTTCTTCCGCATTGGGCATCGCGTGCTCACCAGCCGCAAGCTGACCGGCCAGTTTCCCAATTACGAAGCCGTGATGCCGCGCGACAACAACAAGTTCGTCGTGGTCCGCAGCGAGGATTTGATGGGGTCGATCCAGCGCGTGGCCCAGTTCGCCGATGAGCGCTCCGGGGCCGTCAAACTGCGCCTTGAGCAGAATGAGATGAAGATTTCCTCGTCTTCCACAGAGTCGGGCGAATCCGAGGACACAATCGAAACGCCCTACAACTTCGATCCGCTGATGGTGGGCTTCAACTCGGCGTATCTCATCGATTTCCTCAAGGCCATTGGCAACACCGGTGAAGTTCGGCTCGAGTTTAAGGACGCGCAGTCCGCCGGCCAGATCCGCCCCGAAGACCCCGAGAGCGAATACAAATACCGCTACATCATCATGCCCATGCGCATCTGACGCACTCGTTCTTTTCTTCTTCTAAATTTCAGGTTGTTGCTGTTTCCCGTTACTCCCGGGGCGGACCATTCTCAAATTCGGTCCAGGCAAAAAGCACCTTTCAGCTATCCTTCCAGCAGTGGAACCTGTCACTCATCTGCTTACCGGGGCTTGCCTTGGCCGCGCGGGATTCAACCGCAACGCCGCCTATGCCACGCTCGCCATGACGCTTGCCGCCGAGGCCCCCGACCTCGACGTGTTCTGGGGACTGCGTGGGCCTGTCGCCGGATTGCAGCATCATCGCGGCATCACCCACACGTTCATCGCCACGCCGGTCATCGCGCTCGTCACCGTATTTGTCGTGTGGATCATTCATAAATGCCGCAAAAAACCGCCGGCTGTCGCGCCTCGATGGGCGCTGCTGTGGTTTTTCTGCCTCATAGCCGCGCTCAGCCATTTGCTGCTCGACTACACCAATAATTACGGGCTCCGCGCCTTCTTCCCATTCGACACCCACTGGTACGCGCGCAGCATCGTCTTCATCATCGATCCGGTCATTTTTCTGCTGCTGCTGGCATCGTTCATCCTGCCCTGGATATTTAGTCTGGCCGACCGCGAAATCGGCGTGCGGCGAACCAGATTTCGCGGGCGCGGATGGTCTATCGCCATGCTCATCCTCATCGTGGGCTGGTGGTCGCTGCGCAATGCCGAGCACGCGCACGCCATTGAGCTGGTCCAGAACGGAGACTACGTTAACGAACTCATCACGCGCATTGACGCCGAGCCTTCCATCATCGACCCCTTCTCCTGGCGCGTCATCGCGGAGACGAAGGACTACTACCAGGTGATTGAGGTACAGACACTCCACAATCAGGTCGCCTCCGACTCAGCTGAAACCATCTACAAGCCCGAGGTCACGCCCGCGGTCGCCGCCGCGAAGCAGTCATACCTTGGTCGCGTCTATCTCGACTGGTCGCAGTTTCCACTGACCACCGACATCGGCAACGCGCCCGCTCCGGGAGCATCCCCGCCCCAGCGCGGCTGGCATACAGTCCACTTTCAGGACCTCCGCTTTGATCGCGTCCCCGGCAGCGGAAGCCGAGATGTGCTGGCGGGATGGGTTTACATCGGCCCCGGCAATCAAGTTGAAGCCATGTACATGAACGGCCGCGAGCAGAAGTAGCAGAAGTGAGCAGGTCAGCAATTTATAATCGCCTTTGAATCCTATGAGCGATCCCAATCAATCCCAACGAGTGGCGGCCGAAGACGTGCGCCGCGTGGCCGAGCTTGCCTATCTGGAACTGACTCCTGAAGAAGAAACGCGCATGGGGCGCGACCTCAACGCGATTCTTGGATACATCGCGCAGTTGAATGAACTGGACACATCCGCCGTGGAGCCGATGGCGCAGGTGGCCGAAGTGCTGGGCAACGCGGCGGGTTCGCTGCGGGCCGATGCGCCGCGTCCGTCGCTGGAGCGCGAAGCCGTGATGGCCGCCGCTCCGGAAACCGACGGCACCTTCTTCAAAGTCCCCAAAGTGATTGAGCGATAGAAGCCCAAACAGAATTCCGGAATCCTAATGACCAAAATGGACACAGCGCTTCCTTCCATCTCCGAAATTCGCGCCGCGCTCGGCGCGCGCAAGGCAGCCGCCACCGAAGCCGCGCAGGCCTGCTTTGCGCGCATCGAGGCCAACGACCCAACGATTCACGCTTATCTGGCGCTTGACCGTGAAGGCGCGCTGAAGAAGGCGGGCGAGATTGATTCCGCAGCAGCGAAGGGTGAGGCGCTGGGCGCGCTGGCCGGGGTCCCGATTGGCATTAAGGACGTACTCACGCAGCAGGGCCTTCC
>DASTXK010000184.1:0-2698 GCA_035765555.1 Acidobacteriaceae bacterium | reverse complement strand
TTATTCCCCGACTCCCAACCCCTGTATCTCCAGTTGCTCCGGCTCGTGCTCGCCATGGTAGGGCTGGAAGCAGGAGCGGCAGCGCGCCTCGTAGGCACCTTCCGTCCCAACCAGCACCAACGACTGGCTGGGGCCGAGGCGCTGGGTGTGGACGGCGGGCGCTCCGCACTGCGTGCAAACGGCGGAGAGCTTCACCACCTCATCGGCGACGGCGAGCAGTTCGGGAATGGGCGGGAACGGTTCGCCGGCGAAGGTGGTGTCGAGTCCGGCGACCAGAACGCGCTTGCCCATGTGCATCAGCTCGATCACAAGCCGCACGAGCGAGGCGTCGAAAAACTGCGCGTCGTCAATGCCGATAACGTTTACGTCCTGAAGCACGGGAAGCAGCGCCTCTTTCAGCTCTCCAGTGTGGGCGACCACATAGGCGTTGATGGTCTGCGCGCCGTGCGAGGCGATGGAGGTGCGGTAGGAGCTCAGGTTCAGGTCGGGCCGGAAGCAGAGAACGCACCGCCGGGCGATCTGCGCGCGCTTGAGGCGGCGGATCAGCTCTTCGGACTTGCCGGAAAACATCGGCCCGGTGATGACCTCGATGCGACCTGGAGAAGAGTCTTGCGACATGGGCGGTCTTCCTACTTTCTAGGCCCGTCAGCAGGCCCTAGCCGCTTTTGCCGAGAAGTCTACCGCAATTCGTCTCCGGCGCAACGGAAATATCTCGACCGCGCGGAGTTACCATTATTTGAGGTCTAAATCCCATCCGGAGGTGCGACTCCCATGGCGCACGCAGTCCTTCATTCCGCCCATGGTCTTTCGCTGAGCGAGCTGGCCCCGCGCGTGCTGCAATCGGAAATTCGCGCCATGACCATGGAGTGCGACCGCATGGGCGGTGTGAACCTGGCGCAGGGCGTGTGCGATACGGAGGTCCCCGCGCCGGTGGCCGAGGGCGCGATTGAGGCTATCCGCGAGGGGCACAACATCTACACCCGGCTGGACGGAATTGCGCGGCTGCGCAACGCCATTGCGGCGCAGCTTCAGCGGGACCGCGGGCTGGCTGTCGATCCCGACCGCGAGGTGCTGGTGGCCAGCGGAGCCACGGGGGCATTCCACGCGGCGGCCATGGCGCTGCTCAATCCCGGCGATGAAGTCATTCTGTTCGAGCCGTACTACGGCTACCACGCCAACACGCTGCTCTCGATGCGCGTGAAGCCGGTCGTCGTGCCTCTGGCCGCTCCCAACTGGGACCTGGACTTTGACGCGCTGCGGGCCGCCATCACGTCGCGGACGCGGGCCGTGGTGGTGAATACTCCCGCGAACCCCTCGGGGAAGATCTTCACGCGGGCGGAGCTGGAGACGCTGGGCGCAATCGCGGTCGAGCATGAGCTTTTCATCTTCACGGATGAGATCTACGAGTACTTCCTCTACGACGGCGCGAAGCACGTGAGTCCGGCCATGCTGGATGGAATGCGGGAGCGGACCATCATCACGTCCGGCTTCTCGAAGACCTTCGCCATTACCGGCTGGCGGCTGGGCTATCTCGTAGCGGACGCGAAGTGGCTGGGAGCGATCAGCTATTTCCACGACCTGACTTACGTGTGCGCTCCGTCGGCCTTCCAGCACGGAGCGGCCGCTGGAATGGAGCAGCTTACGCCGGTTTTCTATGAGCGGCTGGCGCGCGAGTTTGGGGCCAAGCGCGACCGCCTGGTCGCCGCGCTTCAGGACGCCGGACTTACGCCGCACATTCCCGCCGGAGCCTACTACATTCTGGCCGACGCCAGCCGGATTGAGGGCGCGAACGCCGTTGAGAAATCGCACACGCTGCTGAGCCGCACGGGAGTTGCCTCGGTCGCGGGCTCGGCGTTCTTCCGTCCCGGAGGAGGCGAGGACCTGCTGCGCTTCTGCTTCGCGAAAAAAGACGCCGATCTCGACGAGGCCTGCCGCAGGCTGCGGGCGTTGTAAGCGGACGCTACACTTACCTTGCATGTTCGCTATTGTCGTCGCGTTTATCACAAGCCTCATCACGCTTGCCTCGATCTTCTATTTCATCGCCGCGCTGTGGAGCGCGCGCAGCTTCATGCGGCGGCGCGGGGCGGGCACGGATTTCGCTCCGGGCGTCAGCATTCTGAAGTCGCTCAAGGGATTCGATCCCGGCATGTACGAGGCCTTCGCCAGCCATTGCCGCCAGCAGTACGCGGGCGAATACGAGCTTCTGTTCGGAGTGGCGAGTCCCGATGATTCGGCAGTCGCGGCGGTGGAGCGGCTGAAGGTTGAGTTTCCGGAGCGGGAGATTCGGCTCATCGTCTGCCCGGAAAAGCTGGGCCTGAACGGCAAGGTGAGCAACCTGGCGCAGATGACCTCGCAGGCCAGCCACGAATATCTCATCGTCAATGACAGCGACATTCACGTCGGGCCGCGCTACCTCACGCGCATCATGGCGGGGTTTTCCAATCTCGAACGCAAGAAGACCGTCGGCATGGTCACGGCGCCGTATCGCGGCATCGCGCACGGGACGCTCGGCTCCAAAATGGAGGCCCTCGGCATCGCGACCGATTTCTTCCCCGGCGTGCTGACGGCGATGAAGCTCGACCGGGGCATTCGCTTCGGACTCGGCTCGACGCTGGCCGTATCGCGCGAGGCGCTCGCGGCGGCGGGAGGGTTTGCGGCGCTGGTCGACTCGCTCGCCGACGACTACGAGCTTGGGGCG
>DASTXK010000183.1:0-13771 GCA_035765555.1 Acidobacteriaceae bacterium | reverse complement strand
GGGTCAGGCTGGACAACGAAGTGGAAGAGATGGACCTTGCCGCTGAAAAGCTGGCGCGGGAGATGATGCTGAGTGAGTCAGATAGCTAATTCGATCTTTTCACCGGAACTTGCGGCGCGCTTCGACAAGCTCGTGGCGCTTTATCCGCTGCGGCGCTCCGCGCTGATTCCCATGCTGCTGTACGCGCAGGACGAGGTCGGGTACATCTCCGACGCGGTGGTGGCCGAGGTCGCCGAGCGCATCGAGATTCGCGAGAACGACGTGCGCAGCGTGTTGAGCTACTACTCCATGCTGCGGACCAAACCCGCGGGCAAATACAACATTCAGGTCTGCACGAATATCTCCTGCATGCTGCGCGACGGCTACGGCATTCTGGAGCACTGCAAAAAGCGGCTAGGTATTGGCCACAAGGAAGTGACTCCGGACGGGATGTTTTCGATGGAGGAAGTCGAGTGCATCGGCGCCTGCTGCTGGGCGCCCGCCATTCAGGTTAACTACGACTTCTATGACGAGCTGACACCGGAAAAGATGGACCAGATCCTCGACGACTACAAGGCCGGACGCGGAAAGGAGACGGTGTAGCGATGCCCAGACTCGTTTCCCATCCCGATGAAGTGAAGATCATCTCGCGCCGCTTTGGACAAGGCGCGGCGGATATTGAAAAGTATCTGGAACTGGACGGCTACAAGGCCGTGCGCACCTCGATTGAAAAAGGTCCTGAGTGGATCATCAATGAGATGAAGGCTTCGGGGCTGCGCGGGCGCGGTGGCGCTGGCTTCCCCACCGGACTCAAGTGGTCGTTTGTCCCCAAGCAGTCGGACAAGCCCAAATATGTTTTGGTGAACGGAGACGAAAGCGAGCCCGGCACCTGCAAAGACCACCTGATTTTTCTGCACGACCCGCACTCTGTAATTGAAGGCACCATGATCGCCGGCCTCGCGATTGGCGCAAAGATGGGCTTCATCTATCTGCGCGGCGAGTATCGCTACCTGCTGAAGATCATGGAGAAGGCCGTCGCCGACGCTTACGCGAGGGGCTTTCTGGGCAAGAACATTTTCGGCTCGGGCGTGGACTTTGACATTGTGACGCAGACCGGCGCGGGCGCTTACGAAGTTGGCGAAGAGTCTGCCCTGATGGAATCGCTTGAAGGCAAGCGCGGAGTGCCTCGCATTAAGCCTCCCTTCCCCGCTGTTGTCGGACTTTATGGCGGCCCAACCGTCATCAATAACGCCGAGACCATCGCCTCTGTGCCGCACGTTCTGCTGATGGGGCCGGAGGCTTACGCCAAGGTCGGCTCGGAGCGCAATGGCGGCACGCGGCTGTTCGGCATCAGCGGACACGTGGAGCGCCCCGGTGTCTACGAATTGCCGATGGGCTACAGCCTGCGCAAAGCAATTTACGAAGTTGGCGGCGGCATTCGTGCCGGCAAAAAGCTGAAGGCGGTTGTTCCGGGAGGTTCCTCAACCCCGGTGCTGTTGCCGGAGGAAATTGACGTGGGCCTCGACTTCGATCAAATGGGCAAGGCGGGAACCATGCTCGGATCGGGCGGCATTGTCGTTTTGGACGAAACTGTCTGCATGGTCGAGTTCGCTCTGCGCACCATCTCGTTTTACCAGCACGAAAGCTGCGGATGGTGCATTCCCTGCCGCGAAGGCACGGACTGGCTGAAGAAATCCATCACCCGCCTACACGCCGGCGGCGCAGTCGACAAGGACATCGACAACATCCGCTACCTTGCCGAGAACATGATGGGCCGCACCTTCTGCCCGCTCGGCGACGCGGCGGCCATGCCGACGCTTGGATTCGTGAAGAAGTTCCGCAAAGAATTTGAAGACCATTTGAACGGCAAAGGCTGCCCATATCAACATGTGCGGGAATTGGTCGCCGTATGAAATACCGCGATTTCATTCGTATGATTGAGGAAGACGGCTGGAGACATGATCGGACCAGAGGCAGCCATCAGCATTACCGGCATCCAGTCAAGCCCGGCACCGTAACTGTGGCCGGACATCCAAATCTCGATATTCCGCCCGGAACACTGAACAGCATGTTGAAGCAAGCTGGGCTGAAAGGAAAACAATCACGATGAGATATACCGTGATTTACGAAAAATCAGCAAATGGATTCGGGGCATATGTCCCGGACCTTCCGGGCCTCGGTGTAGTGGGCGCGACACTGGAAGAAACCAAGAAGTTGATCCGCGAAGGAATTGAAGCGCACGTCCAGGCGCTGCGCGAATATGGAGACCCTGTGCCGGAGCCGACCAGCTCCGCCGAAGAGATCGACGTGCCGCTTTCGGCTTAATTCAAGTAAGGACCAAATGGCTGACGTAACACTTACCGTCGATGGCAAAACAATCACCGCGCCCAAGGGCACGCTGCTGATTGACGCCTGCAAGGCCGCGGGAATCGAGATTCCGGCGTTCTGCTACTATCCCGGACTCTCGCTCCAGGCCGCCTGCCGCATGTGCCTCGTTCGCATTGAAAAAATCGGCAAGCTCCAGACGGCCTGCACCACGCAGGTCGCCGACGGCATGGTGGTCTCCACCGAAACCGACGAGATCAGGCAGGCCCGCAAATCCATGGTCGAGCTTGTGCTCGGCAATCATCCGCTCGACTGCCCCGTTTGCGACAAGGGCGGCGAGTGCGAGTTGCAGGACATGACCTTCAAGTATGGTCCCGGCATCTCGAAATACGTTGAGATCAAGGAGCATCGCGAGGAGCAGCAGTGGTCGCCGGTGGTCTTCTTCGACAGGCCGCGCTGCATCATGTGCTACCGCTGCGTGCGCGTCTGCGGCGAAGGCATGGATGTGTGGGCGCTGGCCGTCGAAAACCGCGCCGTAGGCTCTGTGATTGCTCCCAACAGCGGCGACCACCTGAACTGCGAAGAATGCGGCATGTGCATTGATGTGTGTCCGGTCGGCGCGCTCACCTCCGGCACCTATCGCTACAAGACGCGCCCGTGGGAGATGAACCACGTGGCCACCATCTGCACGCACTGCGCGGACGGCTGCAAGACCACGCTCGGCGTGCGCTCCGTGACTGAGGGTACAGAGATTCTGCGCGGCAACAACCGCGACAAGAGCGGCGTAAATGGCGACTTCCTTTGCATCAAGGGCCGCTACGCTTTCGATTTCGCCAGCCATGAAGAACGCCTGACCAAGCCACTCGTGCGCCAGGCCGACGGCAAGCTGGCCCCCGTAAGCTGGGAGCAGGCGCTGGAAGTTGCCGGCCGCCATCTCAAGGACATTCGCGACGAGCGTGGCGGCAAGGCCATCGGCGTCATCGGATCGAACCGCACCACGAACGAAGAAAATTATCTGCTGCAAAAGTTCGCGCGCACGGTGCTGGGCACCAACAACATTGACCATCACCGCACGGCGGACTACGCGGCCTTCGCTGCCACCCTGAAGGGCCATGCCGGGCGCGAGGCCTCGCTGCGCGATTTCCTGGATGCTCCGGCGATTCTGCTCATCGGCAACGATCCGACCGAACAGCATCCCGCGCTGGCCTGGCAGATTCGCTCCAACGTGCGGCTGAACCGCGCTCGCGTCTACGTGGCCAACCACGCGGACATCAAGCTGCGCCGCCAGGCCAAGGCCGAAGTCACGATTCCGCAGACCGGCTACGCGGCCTTCGTTCAGTACCTGGCCGGGAACGATGCGGCGCTGGAGAACAACGGCGCGACGGCGGACTTCCGCGAAGCAGTGCGGAATGAAGAGTCCCTGCTCATCGTCTTTGGGGCGGAGTTGCGCGGGCGCGATATTCAAACGCTGGTAGAGTTTGGGCTGTCGCTGCCCAACACGAAGTTCGCCTGCCTTGGCGACTACTCCAATTCGCGCGGCGCGGCGGACATGGGGCTTCTGCCCGACCTGCTGCCGGGCTATGTTCCGGTCGCGGCTTCCGCGCATTTCGCCGAAGAGTACGGCAGCGCGCTGCCGACCGAACCGGGCCTCGACCTCGTCCAGATGTTCGATGCGGCGGGACGCGGCGACTTATCCGCCCTCTATGTCGTCGGGTCGAACCCGGTCGCGCGTTATGGCGTTGACGCCTCCGCGCTCAAGAATACGTTCCTCATCGTGCAGGACATGTTCCTGACCGAGACGGCCGCGCTGGCTGACGTGGTATTCCCCGCCGCGAACGCTTACGAAAAGGCCGGGACCGTGACCAACACCTACGGCGACCTGCAACTCGTAAAGAAGGCGGCGGACAAACCCGGCGTCCGCACCGACCTTGAACTCATTGTGCGGCTGGCGGACAAGATGGGCGTCAATCCGAAGATGCTCGTCCCCTTCGGCCAGGGCGTGCGCGCCGACTTCGGACAGACGCGCGGAGCGCAGTCAGGAGAAGCCGACCGCCATGCCGTGTGGCTTGCGGCCAATCACCTGGAGCCGAAGCTCAGCCCGTTCGACCCGTTCGCTGTGTTCGATGAAATTCAGCGGCTGGTGCCGGCATACAACGTGGCGCGCCTCAACCTTCTCACCGGCAACGACGAGCACGTGAAATCGGAACTGTCGCAAATTGACGCGAACGTCGCGCGGCGCGACCTGGTTCTACCCGCGAATGACGACCTGTACACGTCGGGCACGCTGGGCAAGTACTGCGAGAAATTGAAGGAAACCGTCGCGTCCGGAACCATTGTTCTGAAGCCCGCGGAAACCGAAACGGCGGCGGATTAACGAAATTCTTTTTTGGAAGGCCAAGTGGAAGTCAGCTTCTGGTTTTTTGTACTGATCAGCATTCTGAAAGTCATCATCGTCACGGGAATCCTGCTTACCGCCGTGGCCTACACGGTGCTGCTCGAACGCAAAGTCGTGGGGCGCATCCAGAACCGCTGGGGACCCAGCCGCGTAGGCCCGTTCGGGCTGCTGCAACCCCTGGCCGACGGCATCAAGCTCTTCCTCAAAGAAGACCTGATGCCCACCAACGTCTACAAGCCGCTGTTCATCGCCGCGCCCATCATTGCACTTGGCTGCGCGCTCATATCGATCTCCATGATTCCCTTCGGCGCGAACATCCAGTACCACGGCGTCGATCTCTTTCAAATATCCGACATCAACATCGGCCTGCTGGTCATCCTCGGCATCACCTCCATCGGAGTCTACGGAGTCGCGCTTTCGGGCTGGTCATCGAACAACAAATACTCGCTGCTGGGCGCGCTGCGCGCCAGCGCGCAGGTCATCAGCTATGAACTCGCGCTGGGGCTATCGCTCGTCGGCGTGATTTTGCGGTCCGGATCATTCCGGCTGCGCGACATTGTGGATGTGCAATCGACCCATGGCCTGCTCTCGTGGAACTTCTTCGGAGGCTGGCAGTTCGTCGCCTTTTTCATCTACATTATGGCGGCTTTTGCGGAGACCAACCGCACGCCGTTCGACCTGCCCGAGGCCGAAAGCGAACTGACTGCCGGCTACCACACCGAGTACAGCTCGATGAAGTTCGCCATGTTCTTCATGGCCGAGTACGCCAACATGATTACGGTCGGCTGCCTTGCCACGCTGCTTTTCTTCGGAGGATGGAGCAGCCCTTTCGGACATCTCTTCCAGCCCTACGGAGGAGTATGGGCGGCGGCCATCATGCCGGTCTTCTGGTTCGTGCTGAAGGTCTTCGGATTTCTCTTTCTCTACATCTGGGTGCGCGGCACGCTGCCTCGCTTCCGTTACGACCAACTGATGGGTTTTGGCTGGAAAGTTCTCATGCCTCTGGCCATCGCAAACATCATCGTAACCAGCTTCTGGCTTGCGTATCGCGCAGCTTAACGTAATTTAGAATTGAGGTTCCGGCCTCATTTCCAACCACTGGTTTTCTTCTTGAGTGAGCGACTGAAGAAATGTATCTGGTATTGTTCCTTATTTTTGGCGGGCTGTGCGTGGCGGGAGCGCTGAACCTCCTGTTCCAGCGCCACCCCATCAACTCAGCGCTTTCGCTCATCGTTGTCATGAGCTCGCTGGCGGTGCTCTACCTGCTGCTCGGCGCGGAGTTCCTGGCCGCCGCGCAGGTCATCGTCTACTCCGGCGCAATCATGGTGCTGTTCACTTTTGTCATCATGCTGCTCAACGCGGGCCGCGAAGAACGCACGCACGGCAGCAAGGCCGCCTACGCCGTCGGCATTCCCGGAGCAGCGGCGCTGCTGGGCGCGCTGGTATACATATTTCTGTCGAACGGCAAGTTGCTTGGCCCCACGCTTCTCGGCGCATCCTGGGTAGTGCCCACCGCCTTCAGCGCCACGCTTTTCCGCGACCTGCTGCTGCCATTTGAAGTGACATCGGTGCTGCTGCTGGTGGCCATTCTGGGCGCGGTTGCGCTGGCGAGAAAGGAACACTGATCATGTTTTCCGGTTCCGTGGTCCCCGTCTCCTGGTATCTCGTCCTCAGCGCCATCCTGTTCTCCATTGGAGTCGCGGCGTTTCTCATCAAGCGAAACATCATCACGGTGTTCATGTCGATTGAGCTGATGCTCAATGCCGTGAACCTTGCGTTCATCGTCTTTGCGCATCGCTGGCACCAGGTCAGCGGCCAGATTTTTGTCCTGTTCGTGATGGTGGTCGCCGCGGCGGAAGCCGCCGTGGGCCTCGCCATCATCATCGCCGTGTTCCGCGCGCGCAACACGCTGAACGTTGACCAAGTGGATTTGATGAAATTATGAACAGTTCCCTCCATCTCTGGCTGATTCCGCTCATCCCGCTCATCGGGTTTTTGCTGAACGGCATCTTTGGCCGCAAGTTCCCCAAGGCGCTTGTCTCCACCATTGCGCTCGTGGCCACGGCCATTCCCTTCGTGCAGGTTGTGGACATCTGGTTCCACTTCCACGGACTTTCGCTGCCCTACATCGAGCGCCTCGGCACGTGGTTCCAGACGGGTGTCTTCCGCGCGGGCTTCGACCTGCAACTCGACCAGCTTTCCATGGTCATGCTGCTGGTCGTCACCGGAGTCGGCTTCCTCATCCATATTTATTCGGTCGGCTACATGGCGCATGAGGAAGGTTACTGGCGGTTTTTCGCCTACCTCAACCTGTTCATGTTCTTCATGCTCACGCTTGTGCTGGCGGAAAACTTCCTGCTGATGTTCGTCGGTTGGGAGGGCGTGGGCCTCGCGTCGTATCTGCTCATCGGCTTCTATTACCTCAAAACCTCGGCGGCGGACGCGGGAAGGAAGGCCTTCGTCGTCAACCGCATCGGCGACTTCGGATTCCTGCTCGCCATGTTTCTGCTGGTCTTCCACTTTGGAACGCTGGACTTCGGCTCCGTCTTCGCGCAGGTGGCGCAGCATCCTGAGTGGCAAGGCGGCTTCCTGACCGCCATCGCGATTTTCCTTCTGGTCGGAGCCACCGGCAAGTCCGCGCAGATTCCGCTCTACGTCTGGCTGCCCGACGCCATGGAAGGCCCCACGCCGGTCTCGGCGCTGATCCACGCGGCGACCATGGTCACGGCGGGCGTCTACATGATCGCGCGCGCGCACGTCATCTTCGGGCGCTCGCCTCTGGCGCTCACCATCGTCGCCATCATCGGAGTGGCAACGGCGTTCTTCGCCGCAACGGTCGGCATTGTGCAGACGGACATCAAGCGCGTGCTGGCCTACTCCACCATTTCGCAGCTTGGCTATATGTTTCTGGCCTGCGGTGTCGCGGCCTACGCTTCCGGGATCTTCCATCTCGTCACGCACGCCTTCTTCAAGGCCCTGCTCTTCCTCGCTGCGGGCTCTGTGATTCACGCCATCGGCGGCCAACAGGACATGCGTGTGATGGGCGGCCTTCGCAAGAAACTTCCCGTCACCTTCTGGACCATGACCGCCGCGGTTTTCGCCATATCCGGCATTCCGCCCTTCGCCGGGTTCTTCAGCAAGGACGAAATCCTGTACGAAACCTTCCTCTCGCCGAACGGCGGCAAGATTTTCTGGGCCATCGGACTGTTCACCGCATTCCTGACCGCGTTCTATATGTTCCGGCTCTGGTATCTCACATTCTTTGGCAAGAGCCGCGCGGAGTCCCGCCAGCTGGTCGAGGCGCATGCTGCCTCCCACGCCGGTTCCGGCTCAACGCTGGTGCTTGACGCCGAGCCCGGCAACAGCCATGGCCACGGTCAGGGCCACGGGGACGACGAGCACCATCACGGCATTCATGAAAGCCCGTGGGTGATGCTGGTTCCGCTCATCATTCTGGGAATCCTCTCCGTCATCGGCGGCTGGATCGGCATTCCTCCCGCGCTCAATGGACACAATGCCTTCGAACATTTTCTGAACCCGCTGCTGAACCCCGGTGGAGTCGCCGAAGGCTCGAACCAGCTTGCGCTGACGCTCGCGGGAATCTCGACGCTTGTTGCGCTGTGCGGATGGCTCACCGCCCACATCCTCTACTTTGCCAAACCGGAACTGCCCGCAATTTGGGCCGCAAAACTTCGCGCTCTGTATGCGCTACTAGTCAACAAGTATTGGATTGACGAACTCTACGGCGCCGTCATCGTGACTCCGCTGCTGCTCGCCTCGCAGTATCTGCTGAAGGGCCTGGTCGATACGGGCGTCATCGGCGGTGCAACCTACGGCTCAGCCTACGCGGCACGCGGATTCGGCGGCGTGCTGGCGCGCATTCAATCAGGAAACATCCGCTCTTACGCAGGCTGGCTCGCGCTGGGCGCGGCCGCCGTACTCATCGCAACCTACTTTGGATTCACCGCTCATTTTCACTAAAGAGAGATCGCTAAAAGGAACGTAATTCGTGTTGACTGACCACATCCTGACGCTGATGACGTTTGTGCCCGCCGCGGGCGCGTTCGTCGTTGCGCTGCTGCCGCGCAAGACGCGCCTGATCCGCTGGTGGGCGCTGATCGTCACCGTCGTCACCTTCGCGCTCACGCTGCACCTGCCCGCGCATTTCGACTACGGCAAATCCGGCTTCCAGTTTGTCGAGAACCACGCATGGATCACCAGTCCGGCCATCCACTACCACATGGGCGCGGACGGCCTCTCCATGTGGCTGGCCGTGCTGACCGGGTTCCTCTCCATTGTGGGCGTGCTGGCCTCGTGGAAGGCGATTGAAGCGCGCGCCAAGGAGTTCTACTTTTACTTCCTGCTTCAGCAGACGGCCATGCTGGGCATCTTCCTCTCGCTCGATCTGTTCCTCTACTACTGCTTCTGGGAGCTGTCGCTGATTCCCATGGCGATCCTCATCGCCATGTTCGGACGCGAGCGCGGCCCGCGCACGGCCCTCAAATTCTTCCTCTACACCTTCCTGCCATCGGCGCTGTTCCTTGTCGCGATTCTGTGGCTCTACGCCAAAACCGGGACCTTCGATTACGTCACCATCCACAGCTTCCTGCTGGCAAACCCGACCCTCTTCTCCGCAAACGCGCTGTTCTGGGTGGCGCTGGCCTTCCTGGTCGCCTTCGCCGTAAAAGTTCCGGTGTTCCCGCTGCACGGCTGGCTCTCGGATGTGATCAGCGACGCGCCAACGGCCATGGCCATGGTGGTCGCCGGCAAGCTCGGCCTCTACTCCATCCTGCGCTTCAACGTCGGGCTGTTCCCCGCTCAGGCGCGCGAGTTCGCTCCTTATATGATTGCGCTCGCCGTCATCGGCATCCTTTATGGAGCGTGCATCGCGCTGGTGCAGACGGACCTCAAGCGGCTCATCGGCTACTCCATTCTGAGCGCGCTCAGCTTCTGCACGCTGGGAATTTTCTGCTTCTCGCTTTCGGGGCTGGACGGAGCGGTCTACCAGTTCATTAACGAGGGCGTCTCCGGAGCGGCCTTCCTCGCGCTCGCCGGCTTCCTCTACGACCGCTATGGCACGCTCGACATGAAGCGCTACGGCGGGCTTGCAGCCAAGCTGCCCATGATGGCAACCTTCTTCGTGGTCACGGCGCTCTCGCTGATCGGCTTCCCGCTCTTCAATGGATTCGTAGGCGAGTTCCTCATCCTCAGCGGCAGCTTCGCCCAGCATCACGGATGGGTCTTCGCCGCCACCATCGGAGTCATTCTCAGCGCGGCTTACATGCTCACCATGATCCAGCGCATCTTCTACGGCCCGCAATCCACCATGGTCACGGAGCGCCCCACGCGCGACTTCCACGCACATGAGCACATTCTGCTGTGGCCCATGGCCGCACTCATGATCGCCATGGGCGTCGCGTCGCCATTCTGGATGCGGGCCATCGATCAGGGCGTCAAGGGGTTCTCCTATGGAGCTTCTCAGTCCGATCAGGCGACAACCATGACGTTCCAGGAAGTTACCAGCCAGTATCGCGTGACATCTGTGAAGCTAACAACCACCCCGACCGCACAGGAGAAGCGATGAACACGACCCCCCAAATCCTTCGCGTTCTCCCCGAGGTCATCCTCACCCTCACGGGCGTGCTCATCATGCTGATTGAGCCGCTGCTGGCGCGCGGAAAATCGCGCCGTCCGCTGGGATGGCTCGCCGTCCTCGGCACCATCGCCGCGCTCGCCGCCAGCCTCTATCAATACCAGCTTCCTGCGGGCACCGCCTTCTTCGGCACCGTGAAGACCGACGCCTTCAGCGTCTTCTTTCACGTCCTCATCTGCGGAATCTCGCTGGTCAGCATCCTCGTCGCGCTCGACGCCACCACCGAAAAAACCGAGGGCATGGGCGAGTTCTACGCGCTCATGGTGCTGGGCACCATAGGCATGTTGTTCATGACCTGCGCCGTTGAGTTGCTGCTGGTCTTCATCGGACTGGAAATCTCTTCCATCTCCACCTACATCCTCGCGGGCTTCCGCAAACGCAGCGCCAAGGGGCCTGAGGCTTCGCTGAAGTACTTCCTGCTCGGCTCCTTCGCCACGGCATTTTTCCTCTACGGAATCGCGCTGACCTTCGGCGCGACCGGCACTACAAAAATCGACGCCATCGCCAAGCTGCTGCCGGGAACCGCCACTCCGCTGCTGGCCATTGCCGGACTCGCGCTGATACTCATTGGCCTGGCCTTCAAGGTATCCGCCGCGCCCTTCCAGGTCTGGACGCCCGACGTCTACGAAGGCGCGCCCTCGCCCGTCGTGGCGCTCATGTCCACCGGCCCCAAGGTTGCCGCCTTCGCCGTGCTGCTCCGCGTGCTCTACGGGGCCTTCCCCACGCTGCACGAACACTGGGTCCCGATTCTGTGGTGTCTCGCCGTGCTGTCCATGTTCGTCGGCAACCTTGGCGCGCTCAAGCAGCGCAACGTCAAGCGAATGCTGGCCTACTCCTCCATCGCCCATGCCGGGTATCTGCTGGTCGCCTTCACAGCGCTCTCCGCTGAAGGAATCGCCGCCGCCAGCTTTTACGCCGTGGCCTACGCCGCCATGAACGTCGGCGTCTTCGCCATTGTGAGCCACGCCGGAGAACTCGACGACCGCCTCACCCTCATCGACGACTATCGCGGCTTGGCCTATCGTTCGCCGCTGCTCGGCGGGGCCATGGCCTTCTTCCTCATCTCGCTCATCGGAATTCCCTTCACTGGCGGCTTCTTCGGCAAATTCTACGTCTTCACCGCGGCCATCCATTCGGGCTTCATCTGGCTGGCGATCCTTGGACTCATCAACAGCGGCTTTGCCTGCTTCTACTACCTGCGGGTGGTCGCCGCGCTTTACACCCGGCCCACCGAAACTTCGCCGGTAAAGTCCGTCCCGCGCCCCACTGTCCCGCTGCTCTTTGCGGTTTTGCTCACGGCTGCCGCGACCTTGATTTTGGGAATCGTCCCCGGCAGGATTTTGGCCAACGCCCGTGCCGCCGCGGCAACCTACTCGGCGGTCGCCCCGGCAACCGCGACTCCGGCAAGTCCAGCCCCCGCCGTGCGGGAAACCGCCCAGCGCTAAGGCTCTGTTGAAGGTATCGTGCGGGGTTCCACACCCCGCGTTTTGCCTTGCCTGAGGAGTCGCGGCGGACTAGCCTGAAGCTGGCGTTCTCTCCGCATTCCTCCCAATGACATTTGCCCGCAAATGGCCCGGTTTCGACCGTCCGAGTACCTTAAGTTGAATTAAGGACGGCTTATCCACAATATGTTGGGGTGCTGTTGTTGACCTGCCCCCCAGCGGCGGCTACAGTTTTCACTGAACGGCAAATTTCTTCCGCTCTGCTGACCCTAAAGGAGTGCCCCCCGATGCTGAAACTGAAGAAAATCCAGATTCTGGGCTTTAAGTCGTTCTGCGACCGCACCGAGGTCGCGCTACCCGGCCAGGGAGTCGCCATCGTGGTGGGGCCGAACGGCTGCGGTAAGTCCAACATTCTGGATGCGGTAAGCTGGGTGCTCGGCGAGCAGAGCGCCAAGACCCTGCGCGGCGGCAAGATGGAAGACGTGATTTTTGCCGGCACCCGCGACCGCAAGCCGCTGGGCATGGCCGAGGTTTCCATCACGCTCATCGACCCCGAAGCCTACGCCGGTCCCCTGCTGGTCGAGCCGGAAATCGACATCGAAGACGAGGGGCCGGATTGGGACGAGGCCAAGCTGCGCGCCGAACGGGCCGCCGAAGCCGAGGAGATCATCGCCGAGGCCCAGCCCGGCCAGACCATCGAAGAAGAAGGCGCGCCGCGAGCGCAGGCCGCTCCGTCACCAGACGCCGAGGCCGGAAACGCCGAGAACGCCGTTGTCCTCAAGATCCGCCGCCGCAAGTTCAACAAGACTCCGCAGCAGGGCGAAATCATCGTCACGCGCCGCCTCTTCCGCACCGGAGACAGCGAGTATCTGCTCAACGGCAAGCTTTGCCGCCTGCGCGACATTCAGGACATCTTCATGGGCACGGGCCTTGGGCCGGAGTCCTACGCCATCATCGGGCAGGAGCGAATCGGGCAACTGCTCAGTTCCAAACCGCACGACCGCCGCGCCATTATCGAAGAGGCCGCCGGAATCACGCGCTTCAAAACCAAGAAGCGCCTCGCCGAGTTACGTCTGGAACAGTCCAAGCAGAACCTCTCCCGTGTAAACGACATTTTTGAGGAAGTCACGCGCCAGATGAACTCGCTGAAGCGTCAGGCGGCCAAAGCCGAGCGCTACGGCGCGCTGCGCGATGAAATGCGCGCACGCCTCAAAGTGGTCCTCGCCAGCAAGATCGCGCAAATGGACGACGAGCAGGCCGCCGTCGCCGCCGAAATCGCCGCGCAGACAGCGCAGATCGACGAACACAGCGGGCAGATTGAAGCCCTCGACTCCCAGCACAATACGGGCCGCTCGCGCGGCTACGAACTCGAAAACGGCGCGAAGGAAGCGCAGACCCAGGCGAACCAGTCCGCCGTTGAACTGGAGCGCGCCGCAACGCGCCAGACCGCGAACCAGGAGCGCATCGCCGAGCTTGAGGCGCGAGCGGCGGCGGGCGCGGCGGAACTCGAACAGGCGAAGCAGAACCTCGAAAACCTGACCGCCGAGCGCGAGTCGCAGCGGACCTTCCTCGAAACCGCTGCCTCGGAGGCGGCGAGTTTTCGCGAGCAGGCGCAGTCCCGGCAAACGCAGGCGCGCGAGGCGGCTGCGGCGGTCACATCAGCCGAGCAGCGCGCGGAGGCGGGGCGCCGGCAGGCCATGCAGCTCTTGTCACAGCTTGGGCAGGTCCGCAACCATGCGGCGCAGGCGGAGGAGTCGCTGGCCGCGCTCGAACGTGATGCCGACCGGCTTGCGACCGAGATGGCCTCGGCCAAGGGCGATCTGGAAGCGCTGGGAGCGGAGCGCGGGCAGGTCTCGATCAAGTTCGAGTCCGTGACCGAAATGCTGAAGCGGCTGGAGAGCGAAATCGCCACCCTGCGCGCGGAGATTACCTCAAAGCGCAACGACGAATCCGAAGCCAAGCGGCGCGGCGATGCGC
>DASTXK010000182.1:0-7337 GCA_035765555.1 Acidobacteriaceae bacterium | reverse complement strand
ATAGAGCTTGGCCATCTGGGCGTTCTTGGCGTCTTCCTTGAGCTTCGCGTCGCGGGCGCGGATCTTCTCCTCGCGCGCGTTCTTGGCGATGCCCGACTTCTCGAAGGTGTCGTTGGCGGCCGCGTTCACGTGCTCCTGGTTTAGGGTCAACGTGGGCTTGGTCTGCTCAATGCCGACCTTCTTGCCGCCGGCGAAGATCTCATGCCGTCCATGCTCCTCGTACCACTTGGTGAGGGTGGAGGTCATGTGCATCTTCTCGATGATGTTCCGCCAGCCCACGCCCGTGTTGTAGGCGCAGAAGCTGATCTCGCCTTCCTGCGTGGCATAAGGAATAATGCACTGCTCGGTGCGGCGGAAGTCGTAGTTGAACAGGTCTTGGAACCACATGCTGGCGATGAACAGGAAGTTCCAGCGGTCGGCGCGGCGCTGCTCGATGTCGGCCATGGTGCGGTCGCTCGTCACCTTGCCATAGTTGCGGCCGGTGGCCCCGAAGCACTTGTCGAACTTGGCGAGCAAGTCGGCAATCTTGAAGTGCTTGGGTGACTTGCGCGGGTCGTAGTTGCGCAGAAGCGCCAAGGCAACGCCCACCACGGAGAGGAACTTGCCGCGGGCCGCGTCGTTGATCTTGGCCACGTCCCTTGCAAGCTGGTCAGCGTTCAGGAAGGCCGTCACGGGAACAGCTTCCTTGGTTTCCTTGTCGATCATCAGCGCCATGCCCATGCCGCAGTCGGGGTGGCAGCCGCAGGAGAGCTGGCCCCAGTCGGCCTGCGGGCCGTGGACGAGGTCGGCCCAGTCGGAGAAGGTGCTCATAAAGCTGATGGGGAACCAGTCACGTTCCGGCTCGCCGAGGTTGAGCTGCTTCTTCACGTCGTGCGCCAGGTGGCTCTGGGTATAGCGCTGGGCCAGACGGCGTTCGTCGCTGATGCCCTCATCGCGTCCGGTGAAGGAGACCGGCTGGAAGCTGATGAAGTTGATTTTTTTCGGGTTGTCCATCGCGAACCCGATGATGCGGCCCACCTGCTCATTGTTGATTCCGTTGATGAGGGTGGTTACGGGGACGATGTCCACGCCGGCTTCGTGCAGGTTCTCAATGGCGCGAAGTTTTACATCGAACAGGTTGCCGACCTTGCGGTGCGAGTTGGCTGAGTTGCCGATACCGTCGAACTGGAGATAGGCATAGCGCAGACCCGCTTCGGCGGCGGCGCGGCAAAGCTCCTTCGACTTGGCGAACTCGATGCCGTTGGTCGCGGCCTGCACGGAGTTGTAGCCAACCTTGCGGGCGTAGGCGATGGCGTCAAGGAAGTAGGGCGACAGCGTAGGCTCGCCGCCTGAGAACTGCACCGACATCTGCCGCTTGGGCTTGATGGTGATGGCGTTGTCAAGCATCAGCTTGATGTCTTCCCACGTCAGTTCGTGGACGAAACCAACCTGGTTGGCGTCCATGAAGCAGGGGTCGCACATCATGTTGCAGCGGTTCGTCAGGTCGATGGTCAGCACCGAGCCGCGGCCGTGGGTCACGCTGGAAGTGCCGTGATTGTGGAGCTTTTCGTCGTTGTGCGCCTTGATGTCGCGCCCCGGGAAGACAGACTCGATGTGCTTGAAGAACTTGGTGTCGATCGACATCACGTCTTCAAAATGGCCGTGCTTCGGGCAGTCCTTAATCATCAGAATTTTGCCGTCACGCTCGACAATCTGCGCCTTGATCTCGCCAACCTTCTCATTCAGCAGGATTTCGTGCGGCAGCTTGCCCTGAATAATCTGATTGCGAATCTCCGGCACGCACTTCGGACAAAGCGAGTCCGTCGAGCGCGGCCAGCCAAGCGGCGGCTTTTCCTTCTGGTAAGACTTCAAAAGAGGCTTGTCCGACCATTTCGGCGTAAATGAAGGATTGGGGCTGATACTGTTCAGCTTTTCAAATACTGTCCACGCGCCCTGGGCTGCGATCGTGACCGCTCTCTCAGCGTATTTGACGGCTTTTGACATAGTTCAAATCTCCTGTGGCTCGTCTGTCCTTATTAAGTACGATGCGGGGACCCTCGGGTTAAGTTCCCTTGCCTGGCGGTAAACCTCTGAGGGGCCAAGAATTTACCAGCGTTGAAGATAGCCCTCCACAAAGGGGAAGCAAACCCGGTGGGGCCGAATGGGGAAAATTAGGGTTTGGACGGAACAGTGGGCCAGCGAACGGGCGGGCGATAAGGGATGAAAAAATCCTCCCGCGCGGGCCTCGTATCCGGCCATTTGCTCTTTCCCCCCGGATTGGGCCGCTCTCCGGTAACATCGGAAAGGAGGTTGTGAGCTGGATGCGTCTTCTGTGTCGTCTCTCTTTTTTCGCCGTTGTTCTTGTTTTCGTGGCGGGACTTGCCGTCGAGTCGCACGCCCAGACCGTCGTGAACGCGGTTCGCAACAGTTCCATTTCCGTGAGCGCCTTCTGGCAGCGCACGCCCAGCGTGACCGGTAACGGCGTCACAGTGGACACCACCCGGTCCCTCGGCGCACAGGCGGCCTTCCGGCACAGCTATCACTGGTGGATGGGTTATGAGGCCAGCTACAACTACACGCGGTTTTCCGAGCACTACTCAGCCCGGCCCTCCGCCATCCAGCACAATCTGCACGAGTTCGCCGCCTCGTATCTCGTGAGCGGAACCAGCCTGCTCGGCTTTCGGCCTTTCGCGCTGGGCGGCGTGAGCGCGGTGGTTTTTTCGCCCACGCTCAACGGCGGGCAGAGGGTCTCCTGGCAGGGCGAACCGGGCGTAAATTTCGCTGCCGGAATCGACCACAGCCTGCTTACCTCGCACTTAGGAGTCAGAATCCAGTATCGCGGGCTGTATGCCAAGGCCCCGGATTTTAGCGAGCCGCAACTGAAGTCGGACAAGTTCCGGCTGACCTCGGAGCCCATGGCCGGGCTCTACCTGCGGTTCTAGGGTGTATCGACATATAGGAATGGCCGGCGACGGGAGCCATTTTTGCGCAGATCGAGAAGCGAGGAGCGACAGATACCGGGCGTATCTTAGCGACGAGTGACGAAGAGATGGGGAAAAATGGCTCCGTCCCTGCGGGTTGCGGGAAAAATCCGACCATACTTCATTGTCAGCCCTCGACTGTGGGCCCGCCACAGCCTTCGGCCTCCGCTTCGTCTGACCGGATTTTTCCTCGCAACGCCGATCATCCCTATACGTCGATACACCCTAAGGCTGGCGCTCCGCGTGACGATGACGGTGGAAGATGGCGTCCCGCGCGTCCGGCCAGAACTCCTGAAAAAGATTGCCGCCGGCGCTGCCGGCGAACGACCACGCCCAGGCGATGAAGACGGCTTCAGCATTCGTGCTGGGAGTGGGGTAGTAGGTAACGGCGAGCGCGGCCGCGCCAAGATTGCCGAAAGTCTGAGAGTAATTGAAGCCGCTCGTGCCATCATCGCGCTGCGCCACAAACACCCGCTCGGCGGCGTAGAGGCCGCGATGCTTGATGCTTCCATGGGCCTTGCGATAGTAGCGCGGGTCCTCATGCGTCACGACCGGCAGCAGACTATCGGAAAAGAAGCGCCCCGAGGCTTCGCGAAGGGCGGCCGCGCCGAGCCGCTGGCCAAAGGCCGCCGAGTCGCTGCCGTACTTCGGATGGCCGTCGATCAACTGCTCCCATCCGGCGGAAAGAAACGTAGGCGCCCAGCTCATCGGGCGGACCTCCTCATGGAGCCAAAAAAGCATTTTGTCGTGCGCCGAAAGCGGCGGAACTACCTGGCCGCGATCGACAACACCGTCCCATTTGGAGGGCGGGTTCGGGTACGAGGCATGAATGAAGGAAGGCTCGGGGTTGGGAACCGATCCGCGAGGCGTGGGCGCGTTGGGCAGCAGCGCGGACTGGCCCAGGGCGGGAACGGCAACCATGACAGCAAGGGACAGCAGAAAACTCTTTATCATCAATAACCAATGTGATGCAGGTAAAAGACGGCCCCGGCGGCGGCCAGGCAGTAGAGTCCGAAAATGTACCAGCGTCCGTGTTCGAGCCAGCGGCTCAGCCAACGGAGCGCGATGAGTCCGGCGACGAACGAGCAGCCCATTCCGATAAGCCCCGGAACCATGGCCGAGGCGAGGTGCAGCCCTCCGGTAATGTGGTCGGCCTTGGCCAGCCGCCATACTTCGCGCACCACCACGGGAGGCGTAAGGATTATGGCCAGCGCGAAGCTGAAAATTTCCGCCCGCTCGCGGGCCACTCCGGCCAGCATGCCGGTGGAAATGGTCGCGCCGGAGCGGGAGAATCCCCGAAACGGCAGGCAGAACCCCTGGGCGATTCCGATCCATCCCGACTGCGAGAGCGAAGGCTCACGGCGGTCGTCGATCCTCTCATCGCGGGTTAAGATTCCGGCGGCGAGAATCAGGACTCCAGCCGCGGCCAGCGCGGGCCAGATCCATTCCAGATGATTGAACATGTCTTCGATCTGCGCGTGGGGCACATCGCTGAGCAGCGTGTGCTCGAGAATCTTCATCATGGCCACGCCTACGACGCCCGTCAGGATGGTTGCCCAGATGAGCCGCACGGCAATGAGGCTGAATGCCCCGGAGCTGCGGAAATACGTCCTGCGCCATTGCCGCCAGAAATAGACGATGACGGCGAACATGGTTCCCGTGTGCAGCATGACCAGCATCAGCGTCATCTGCGGCGACGATGCGTCCAGCCCCATGATGCGCTCGGCCACGACCACGTGCGCGGAACTGGAGACAGGAAGCAACTCGGCCAATCCTTGAATGATGGCAAGGATGACGATCTTGAACAGGGGCATGAGCCTATCTTAAAGCGCGGAAGCTGCGATTGCTGGATCGTCTAATTTCTGCGGGATTTGAAAATTGGTGGGATGCGGAACCGAAATTTTCCCTTAAGGAAGGAAGGTCTACGCCTCTTGGGGAGGGGATGGTACTCCCGGTTCTTCCAAAACATCGAATAGCGGCGTCTTGCTGGGCGGAACATCGAGTTCGCGCAGAGTGACAACTTTCAATCCCGCCTTCCTCGCAAATTTGCCCAAGTCGGTATCGTCGCTATAGATTGTGTGTGACCCTTCAACCTTAGAAATCGCCACGATCTGCCGGTCGAAATTGACCTTCGCCCACGTTCCACGACTACCATCTTTCTTGTCTTTTTTGCCAAATGCCTTCCGCAGCATCGCAGCAACTTCAATCGCAGCTCGAGTATCGAATGGCGCAACTTTAAATCGAATTGACTTAGTAACTTCCTGTAAATAGCGCGGCCCTGCTGCGCCTGCCCGTACAAGAATTTCCGACAGGACTGGCGTAGGCAAAATGATCCGTTCATTGCTTTGTGTTATCTCATTAACCAGATTTGCAACGCGTTCATTTGCCTTAGTAACCGAAGCTGGTACATCCGTGCGCCAAATCAACAAAGCGAAGTTCGCATCGAATGTGACCATTTAGTTTACTTTCCCTCGCCGTATAAGTTCCAGGTCGGCCAGCGGATCTCCTATATCGCTCCACTCACTACCTGGAATTGCGCGCAGGCGCTCGATCACGACGGGGAGCGGATCGTTGTTCAGTTCTTCGTGATACTCGATATTGAATCCAATCATCTCCCAAGTGCCATCAGCGTGTCTCGTATATCTCCCGGTGCCATGCAGCCGAATGGGACCACCGAATAAATACGGTGCGAGTTTGCGCGCCAACTCTCGTGTTGCATTGCAAATAAAGGTGCCGCCAGCAGAATCTTCAATGTGGACAGGAATTGTGCTGTCCTTTCCGCCGATCTTAATGAGGATACCCTCCACGGTGCTCGGCTGATTGAAAGGTCCGAAAGTCTCCTTCGGTATGGCGGTGACACCGGGGAACATGAGGATCTTTTTGTCGGTATCGCTCTGTAGGGTAGCAGCCGTCGCATCGCGCCGAAGCTTTGCATCAATTTGTTGAAAGGCTCTAACGGCGTCCTGCGGCCCTATACCGCGAGAGGCATCGATTGCACGGCGGCGAATAGATGCATACACGGGTTCCTCAACTTCGCTTATGAGGGCTGCGCTTCCTTCCCCGACGCGCATGAAATGTACGGCCTCTTCGCTTCCGAGGAGCCGCGCGTATTCCGCGAGATACTCGGACAGCCGTGCCATCGGCAGCGTACGCGGAGTAAAGTCTCTTATTTTGAAGGTCAGCTTGCGAAATTTAGGCATTTTGGCCTCACATCCATACTGCGGTCCATCCGCCTGCTCAACTGCTAGTTGTTTTCCCCGCTTCAGACCGCGAGTAATTGTAGCGGAAATTTTAGTTCGCTGAGATACCTATTGTAGATGCTGTCGGCAACTGGTTGTTTCCAGAAACTTGATCGAATTCTGGGCGGTTCAACCTTGCTAGTATCCAAATGCAGATCAGCTTTCAGTGCTCAGCCCAGTACCTTCGCCGCTTCCTTCGCAAAATACGTCACGATGAAGCCCGCTCCGGCGCGGCGAATCGAAATCAGGGATTCCATCATGGCCCGCTGCGGGTCGAGCCAGCCTTTGGCGAAGGCCGCCTGGAGCATCGCGTATTCGCCCGAGACCTGATATGCCCCGATGGGAACATCAAATCTTTCCCGCGCCGCGCGGATCACGTCGAGGTACGGCATGGCCGGCTTCATCAGAATCATGTCCGCGCCTTCGGCCAGGTCGAGTTCGATTTCGCGCATGGCCTCGCGCAGGTTGGCCCCATCCATCTGATAGCTGCGGCGGTCGCCGAACTGCGGAGCGGAATCAGCGGCCTCTCGGAAGGGTCCGTAGAAGGCGGAGGCGAACTTGGCAGCATAGGACAGAATCGGCGTCTGCTCCAGGCCCTCATCGTCGAGATGGTCGCGGATTGCGGCGACGCGGCCGTCCATCATGTCGCTGGGAGCCACGATGTCGGCCCCGGCCTTCGCGAGCGAGATGGCCGTCTCCGACAGCAGCGCGAGGCTGGAGTCGTTCTCAATTTCGTACTCGTCGCCGCGCTTCTTCACAATGCCGCAGTGGCCGTGCGAGGTGTACTCGCAGAGGCAGACGTCGGCGATCAGCAGCAGCTTTTTCGCCGCGCTGGACGCCTTGAGCGCGCGCAGTCCGCGCTGGACTATTCCGTCGTCAGACCAGGCCCCGGTGGCCTGCTCGTCTTTCTCAGCGGGAAGGCCAAACAGCAGCAGCCCTCCGATGCCAAGCGCGGCGGCGGATTCGGCTTCCTTCACGGCCTCGTCAACGGAGAGGTTGAAGACGCCGGGCATCGACGAGACTTCGCGCCGCACGCCTTCGCCTTCGCACAGAAACAGAGGAAGAATGAGCGCGCCCGGCTCAAGGTGCGTCTCGCGGACGAGGCTGCGCATCGGCTCCGAGCGGCGCAGGCGGCGCA
>DASTXK010000181.1:0-3452 GCA_035765555.1 Acidobacteriaceae bacterium | reverse complement strand
ACGTCCATCATGTCCAGCAGCGGCAGGTCGTTTTCGTTCAGCAGAATCGGCGCTCCTGTGGCGCGCTTGAGCCGCAGTGCTCCGCCCACGTGGTCGATATGCGCGTGCGTGACGACGATCTGCTTGAGGGTGAGCTTGTGCTCGGCCAGCCGCTTAAGAATATGGGCCACGTTGTCGCCCGGATCGATGACCATGGCCTCGCCCGTTGCCTCATCACCCAGCAGCGTGCAGTTGCACTGCAACATTCCTACGGGAAATGTCTCCAGAACCATAAGGACAGATTACAGCGACGCATCGAATATCCTGAAGACTATGCCGAACGACCTTACCCCGCCCGTCGCTCCCGTCCATCCCGTCGAGACCCGAATCCACAACCGCACCCTCACCGACGATTACGCCTGGCTGCGCGACCGCGACAACCCCGAGACCGTCGCTTATCTGGAAGCCGAGAACGCCTACTCGAACGCCGTGACCGCGGCGGACGAGCCGCTGCGCGAGACGCTCTACAAGGAAATGCTGAGTCACATCAAGGAGACGGACGTCTCGGTTCCCTTCCGCGAGAACCGCTTCTGGTACTACTCGCGGACGGAGCAGGGGCTGCAATATCCCATCTACTGCCGCAAGCCGGGGCTGCCCGGGCGGCAGACGGAGGGCATCGACGACTCCGCGCCGGAAGAGGTGATTCTGGATGTGAACGAGTTGGCCAAAGACCAGCCGTACATGGCTGTCCATTCGCTCACGGTTTCAGACGACGGCAACCTGCTGGCGTTCTCCATCGACAACACCGGCTTTCGCCAGTACACGCTTCAGGTGAAGGACCTGCGCACGGGGCAGCTTCTGGCGGAGCGCGTGGAGCGCACCGGATCGATTGTGTGGGCCGCCGACAACCAGACGATTTTCTACACCATTGAGGACGCGGTGCAGAAGCGGCAGTACCGCTTCTATCGGCACACGCTGGGGCGTCCGCACGAAGAAGACTCGCTGATCTACGAAGAGACCGACGAGCGCTTCAACATCGGCGCGGGGCGCACGCGCGACGGCGAGTATCTGCTGCTGGAGTGCTCCAGCCACACGACCAGCGAGGAGCGGTTTTTGCGCGCGGCCACGCCGGAAGGTCGGTGGGAACTGATTGAGCCGCGCCGCGACAACATCGAATACTACGCCGATCATCGCAAGGGGCTGCTCTACATTCGCGTGAACGACACAGGGCGGAATTTTCGTCTCGTGACCGCGCCTATCTCTGCAACTTCAAGCGCGAACTGGACGGAGGTGATTCCGCACCGCGCGGACGTGATGCTGGAAGATGTGGACCTGTTCGCCGGGTTCTACGTTGCGGTGGAGCGATGGGCCGGGCTGCCGCATCTGCGCGTGGTCGAATTTGGGGCCGAGGGATCGGTGTCGTTGGTCTCGCGCGAAGTCGCCTTTCCGGAGCCGGCCTACACCGCGCATCCGCATACCAACCGCATCTTCGACACGACGAAGTATCGCTATGGATACCAGTCGCTGGTGACCCCGGGATCCGTCTTCGAGTACGATGTTGCGACCGGCGAGTCGAAGCTGCTGAAGCAGGTTGAGGTGCTGGGGGATTTCGACAAGGACCGCTACACGTCGGAGCGCCTGTTTGCGGCGGCGAGCGACGGGACCCCCATTCCAATTTCGCTGGTGTATCGCAAGGACAAATTCGAGCGCGGCAAGAACCCGCTCTTTGTCTACGGATATGGCTCCTACGGCTACTCGCTGCCAATTGCCTTTAACAGCAATCGCCTGAGCCTGCTCGACCGCGGATTTGTGCTGGCCTACGCGCACGTTCGCGGCGGCGGAGACATGGGCAAGCCCTGGCACGATGCCGGCCGCCTGATGCGCAAGCGCAACACCTTTTCGGATTTTGTGGCCGCGACGCACTTTCTGCTGGAGCAGGGCTATGGCGACCCGGCGCGCGTGGCCGCCGAAGGAGGCAGCGCCGGAGGCCTGCTGATGGGCGCGGTGGTGAATCTGGAGCCGGGGCTTTTCCGCGCCATCGTGTCGCACGTTCCGTTCGTGGACGTGATCAACACGATGCTCGATGCTTCGCTTCCGCTGACCGTTCCGGAATACGAGGAGTGGGGCGACCCGAACCAGCCCGAGGCCTTCGAGTATATGCTCGGCTACTCACCATACGACAATCTGAAAGCCGGTTCCTATCCGGCGATGCTGGTGAAGACTTCACTCTATGACAGCCAGGTGATGTATTGGGAGCCGGCAAAGTATGTGGCGAAGCTGCGGAGCCTGAAGACCGATGCGAATCCTCTGCTGCTGCACATCAACATGACCGCCGGTCATGGCGGCGCTTCCGGACGCTACGATTACCTGAAGGAAATCGCGTTTAATTATGCCTTCTTGATCCGTCAGTTGGAAGTTGAGGCATGAGCGCTCGCGGGTGCCCCACATCTCGATTCTGAGATGTGGGAGCGAATCCGCTGCAACACCACCCAACTCATCAGCGCGAGCGAGCCGTCGGTAAGCAGGCTCGCCCAGGCCGCGCCTTTCCAGGACCAGAGCGGAACCATCCACGCGCACAGGCCGAGATTCAGGATGGCCGCCGCGGCCTGCGTTGCGGTGCGGTTCCACTGCGAGGCGGAGGCCGTGATGGTGGTTCCCCAGGCATAATGCAGCACGCGCAGCAGAGGCAGCAGACAGAGCCAGCGCAGCGCCGTCACGGATTCCCGAAACGATGGCCCGAACGCCCACGGCAACAGGCCCGCGCCAAAGTAGAGCGCGATGGCGGAGGCGAGTCCGTAGAGTAGTGTCCGGCGCAGAATGCGGTTCGACAGCGCGTGGGCTTTCTCCACGCCGTCCCTGCCTTCGCGAAACAGGCGCGGAGTGGCCGCCGCGTAAATGCTGTAGAGCGGGGCCGAGGCCACGTCCGCAACGCGATACGCCGCTCCGTAGATGCCTGCCGCGAAGGTGCTTCCAAGGCCGACGAGGAAGGTCTTGTCAATGTCGTTGTAGAGCGAGATGGAGGAGTTGGAGAGTGAAAAGCTGAAGCCTTCGCTCCAGTCGCGGCGGCGCATTGGCTCGAAGCGCGGCCAGCCGAAGCGCGTCGTGACGAGCGCGAATGCGCTCACGCCAACGATCATGGGCGCGATCCAGTAGATGCGCGCCCAAAGCAGCGCGTCCGCGTGGCCGCCCCACCAGCGCGCGTAGGCAAAGACCGCCGCGGCGAGCAGCGCGCGTCCAAAGTTCATGGCCGCCGTGAGCTTGGCCATGGCGCGCAACTGGCCTGCTCCCTGCAACGCGCGCGCGGCGAGCTGCGCCATTTTGCCGAAGAGGCCGTCGGAGACGGCGATCCAAGGGACCAGCAATACGAGACCGGGCCGCAGAAACACTTGCCCCAGCGCGAGGGCGACGACCAGCAGCGCGAGGAATCCAATGGCCGAAATGCGCAGAGCCGATCCCCAGGTTGCGGCGAATGA
>DASTXK010000180.1:0-10244 GCA_035765555.1 Acidobacteriaceae bacterium | reverse complement strand
GGGAGGGCCTCCCGATAAGACGATGGAAGAGAACAGCGCCGACTGGCCGCAGCGAGTAATTCCGCAAATGGTGCAGCACATGCTGAAGACCGCCCCGCCCGGCGCGGATGTGAAGTCGTGGAGGTATTGAGATCCGCGCTCTAAACGATATCGAAGTTTATCTGGCCCTTTATGGATTCCTGCTTCTTCTGATCCTCTTTCACGAGACCGGGCATCTTTTTGCCGGGTTCCTGTGCGGCTTTCGCTTGGTGAAATTCAGAGTTGGGATAGTTGAGCTGCGGCGTAATGATACGCGTTCTCACTTGCATAAGCAGAAAACCGGAAAGGGACGACGCTGGAAGCATCTTTTCTCAGGCTTGGTGAGTATGTCTGCAACTGAGCACTCGATGAAACATTTAAGGCTACGGTATTTCAGCTACATTCTTGCCGGGCCGACGGCAAATTTGGTAGGTGCTCTCCTCGCTTTTCCTATCGCGCTAGAGAGAACGACGGTTGGTGGTCTTTGCAAGTATTTCGTCATCGGATCAGTCTTATTCGGATTCATCAACCTGATTCCATTTACCAGCGGCGAATTCAAATCTGACGGGTTCAAGATGTGGATATTGCTCTTTAACAGGACCCAAAGAGAGGTTCTGCTCTATTGGTTCACTTTACCGGTACGGGTAAATGAGATCCGCGCTCTTTGCCGTGCGGGCGATATCCAGCAGGCATGTCAAAAAGCAGATGAATTCATAAGAATGAGCAATAGGTTGCCCTTTGTGATCGCAAACGAGGACTACAGGCAGCGACTGATCAAATTCCAAGCGTATTTCCAAGAACTTGCTCGCCAAACCCACATCGCACAAATGGACGTTAATGCTTTAGATCGATTATAACTTTGAATCTCGCTGCCTCAGATTACATGTCTAGCGTTATCTGATGGACAACTGGCTTTACAAAGTTGGTAACTTCCCATACACAATCCAATTATCCACCCAGCGGATGAAGTACTTCATATTCGGAGCATCGGTGTGGCCGCCGTCGTCCTGGCGCCAGGCGAGTTTTCCAGTCAGTAGTCCGTGGTTCACGGGAGGCATTCGCGCCGTGTGGTAGTCCTCACTCACGCCCAGGCCCTTCGCGCCGAGCAGCGTCCATACCTTGCTTGCCGCGACTGTCGCCATGTAGCTGCCGCGCTGGTCGAGCCATTTGGCGTCGCCTTTTTCAGGAATTCCGTAGCTGATGAAGACCAGGCGCGGCGCGCAGAGCGCGATCAGTTCATTCGAGTCCACGGGAATGTCTCCCGGATTCATGCTGCCGAACGCAGCTTTTGACGCGCCGTACTTCATGAAGTTGCCGGCCATCCAGTAATACTCGCCTCCGGTAAGGTTCGAGACCGACTCGCCAAAGTTGCGGCGCAGCGGAGTCGCGCCTCCCTTGCCCGACGAGCCTACCAGCACCATGGCGAACCGCTGATCGAAGGCCATGGTGACCAGCGCGGCTTTGCCGTAACGCGACACGCCTTCAATACCTATGTGCTTCGCATCCACCTTGGGGTCGGTCTCCAGATAATCCAGCCCACGCCCCACGGCCCATGCCCATGCGCGCAACGCGCCCCAGTCGTCCGGCTTGCGCGGCTGGCCCTTGTTCACCAGCCCAATGATTCCCCGCGTCAGCCCCGCCGCGTTGTCCGGCTGCGCGCTCTGCGGATCGACCAGCGCGAATCCCCAACCTGCCGCAATCAGCTCCCATTGGCTGGGCGGGTCGCCGTCGGCGTTCATCTGCGGAAAATGAAACGGCACGGGCGGCACCGGCTGCCAGCCCGGATGCTCTGCAATGACCGACTTGAGTGAAGGGTCCTGCTGAATAAGCAGCTTTTTCATCGCGGCGTTGATGCGCTCCAGTTGCTCCTGCGAAGGCTGCACCGGATTCGGAAAGCCGCTCGGCCCGAACATCATGAGAACCGGAACCGGCCCCTTCACGTCAGCCGGAAGCACCAGCGTCATGCGCAGATTCACGTCAATCAGCGGATAGGAGGAATTATCGACGTGGCCTCGCAGCTCGGTGGCAATTACCGGATTGAATCCGACGTGTTCCCTTTCGCTCGCCACAGCCGACCACGTGACCTTCGGGATATTTTTCGGCACCCGCCCGTAGACGTTCTGCTCATACATCTTCACAATCTGCGGACGCCGCTCGTCCCACCAGATCTTCGCTGTCGTGACTTTCCTGCCGTCGTTCATCGTCAGCGCGTCAGGCAGGTTCGAATATGGATTCGCCTTCGCCTCGTTATAGTTGGCGTGGTTCGGGTCGTTTGAATTACCGCTCGGGCCGAATCTCAGAGCTTCGATTCCAAGCCGCTTCATCATGTACTGGTGCGCCTGCTGATCCGTGAAGCTCATCGGCGGTGTCAAGGTCGATTCGGCTTTTGCCGCGTTTTGTGCGGCTGCGATTGCCGGAGCAGCACAAAATGAAACCAATACAACCGCCATTGCTATCTTGCCAGGCTGATTCACAGGAACCTCAATATTAGTTCGGCTCAAATACTATCTTCGCTATGCTTGCTCTGCAAGCGCCGCAACCCTCCTCCCTCTCCTTTTCGGCGGCATCTCTGTCGTTTTCGGACATCACCCCCGGTGCAAGCTCCATCCCACCAGATAGGAGCGTGCCATGGCAGATGATCCGAACAAACCTCTGGGAGACCGCGACCGAGTAGAGCGGGAAGTTGGAGCCCGCGTGGGCTATGGCTGGATCTGGATATGGATTGCCATCATCATCATTCTGGTTATCTGGTTCGGCGGCTTCGGCTGGGGCGGCTATGGAGGTTGGTGGTGGGGCAACCGTCCGCGAACGGCGGTGGTTGGGCCGGCCCCCAATGGCAATCTGGCGAACAACGGCCAGCCTGCTCCGGCGGGAAGCCCCGCGCCTGTCACCGGCTCGGGTGTGCCGATTCTGACCGCCGCGAACAAGCAGATCTATATCGGCCAGCCGTTTACGATCAGCAATGTCCCGGTGCAGAAGACGGCGAATGATCGCGCGTTCTGGATTGGCGCAAATGACAACGACACAATGCTAGTGGTGCTGACCGGAAACCAGAACAATGCCGGCAACTCCAATGTCCAGAATGGCGTAAGGGTCAATATCAGCGGAACGGTGGAACGCGCGCCCTCGGCTGAACAGGCCAAACGCATGTGGTCGTTGAGCGATGACGATGCGAAAAAGCTTGAGCAGCAAGGCGTTTTTGTGCAGGCGGCGCAGGTGGAAGCCGGACCGGCGGGACAACAGGGCCAGCAGACTGGACCGGCTGGGCAGCCCTAGACCCCGGAAGTGACTCGTATCTGGTAGGAGCACACTTATGGCAGCGTCACCACACAATCCGGACCCAAGAGGACCCCAACGTATTCGTGACACCCGAGATACCGAACCTCTACGCGACACTCGCGACGTGGACCGCGAAGTGGGCGGCGGTATGCGCTATGGATGGACATGGATCTGGGTATGGCTGCTGATCCTGGCCTTCATCGTCGCAATCGTCTGGTTTGGCGGATGGGGCTGGGCGGGCTACGGCGGCTGGTGGTGGGGCAATCGCAATGCCCAGATTACCCAGCCCGCGGCCGTGAACATGATGAACGGCTCGGGAGTCGCCGTGCTGAATGCGACTAACAAGCAGCCCTTTGTCGGCAGAACGTTTAATGTTCGCAACGCGCCGGTGCAGACAGTCGTCAACGACCATACGCTGTGGGTGGGCGCGAACGGCGCGACTCCCATGCTGGTGGTGTTGACGGGAAACAACAACACGACGGCGAATGCGAATATCTCCGGGGGCAGCCGCATCAACATCAACGGCACGGTGGAGAAGGCCCCGCCCGCGGCGCAGGCCAAACAGCAGTGGTCATTGAGCGATGACGACGCGAACCGGCTGGAGCAGCAGGGCGCTTATATCAACGGCACCGAAGTTACTTCGCAAGCTACGTCGCAGCAACCGTAGCTGCTTCGCTCCCGAGCGTGGCGTTCTTTCAATTCAATTAGGATAGAAGGAACGCCACCCGGAGACCTTTGCATTGTCCGTAACGGAAACCGCCTCTGAACGCCTGATTTCACCCGCCCTCAACATTCTGGGCAGCCTTCGCCTGCCGGGAGACAAAAGCATTTCCCATCGCTATGCCATGCTCGGCGGATTGGCCCATGGGACGACGCGCCTCGGCAACTTCTCCACCGGAGCGGACTGCGCCAGCAGCCTGGCATGCGTGGAAGCACTGGGCGCGAAGGTAAAGCGCGGCGAGGGCGGTTCGGTAGAAATCGAAGGCGTGGGCGGGCGGTTCCGCGCGACGGACAAGCCGCTCGACTGCGGCAATTCCGGGTCCACAATGCGGATGCTGTCCGGCTTCCTCGCGGCGCAACAAGGCAGCTTCACGCTGGTCGGGGATGAGTCGCTCAGCCGCCGCCCCATGGAGCGCATTCGCAAGCCGCTGGCGCAGATGGGCGCGCGCATCGAGCTGACCGAAGGCCACGCGCCGGTCACGATTCACGGCGCGAGGCTCACCGCGATGGACTATACGACGCCCGTCCCGAGCGCGCAGGTGAAGAGCGCGGTGCTGTTTGCCGGATTGCAGACCGAGGGTCGCACAACCGTACGCGAATCTGTTCGCACCCGCGACCACAGCGAGCTTGCGCTGCGGGCCTTTGGAGCGAATGTGGAGCGCTCGCTGGAGTCGGTGTCCATTGAGGGACGACAGGAGCTTCAGGCGATTCAGGCCGCCGTTCCCGGAGATATTTCCTCTGCGGCGTTCTTCTTATGTGCTGCCGCGCTGTTCCCTGAATCAAATTTGGTGTTCGATGCCCTGGGGCTGAATCCCACGCGGGCCACGCTGCTCGACGTGCTGACCGCCCTGGATGCGCATATCGGCGTGCTGAATCTTGAGGAGAAGGCCGGAGAGCTGGTCGGGACCGTGCAGGTAAACGCGCCGCGTGACGGGCTGACGGGAACGACGATCTCCGGCGCGCTGGCCGCGCAGCTTATCGATGAGCTTCCGGTGCTTGCGGCCATCGGGCCGTATACGAAGAACGGCATCCGCATCCGCGACGCCAAAGAACTTCGCGTGAAGGAGTCGGACCGCATCGCGCTGGTGGCGGAAAATCTGCGCGCCATGGGCGCCGAGGTCGTGGAGTTTGAAGACGGTCTCGATGTGCCCGGAGGGCAGCAGCTCCATGGAGCGGAGATCAATTCCGGTGGAGACCACCGCATCGCCATGGCCTTTACGGTGGCGGGGCTCAGGGCCAGCGGGCAGACGCTGATTCGCGGGGCCGAGTCGGCGGCCATTTCCTTCCCGGAATTTTTTGACCTGCTGGAGCAGGTGACGGAGCGCTGACCGGCGAAGCGCTTTATTGAACCTTTCCCTGGGGCCGGAGCTTGCTGAGTTCCTGGGCGCAGGCGATGGCGTTGAGCGCGCCGAACTTCAGGTTGTCAATTGAGGCCCATATCCAGAAGCGAGTGGTGGGTGCGTCGGAGCCGTCGCCGGTGCGGACCCGCGTCATCACGTTGGTTTGACCGATGGTGTTGAGGTTGTTGGGAACGTCGGCGTCTCCGTCGCCCATGATTACATCAATGTGTTCGCTGCTGAGCGCGGATTCGATTTGGCTGAGTTGCAGTGGCTGGTCGAATTCAAGCGCGAGCGAAATGCCGTGCCCGTGAAAGACGGGCGCGTGGAGTAGTTGCACGGCGATGGGCGGCAGGGTGTCCGCCGCAAGAAGGCTGTAGTGTCGGCGGATGCGGGCCTCGCTTCCGCGCAGGTCAGCTCTGGCTTCACTGCCAAGCACAGGCGCGACGTTAAAGGCAACCTGAGTGTCGTAGATGACCTTGGGCGGGGCCTGAAAATTAAGAAGTCCCACCGTCTGCTGATGCAGTTCGTCGAGAGCGGCATGGCCGTACTCGGAGGCGGGCTCCAGAACGGTGGCGGAAGCGCTGGCAATAGTTCCAGCTTCCCGGAGACGTGTGGTAATCAGTCCAAGCGCGACAGCGACAGGATGTGCGGGAACCACAGCCGGAGTGCTGAGGCTGGGGCGGGTATTTTCGAGCCAGGGAGCGCGGACCAGAACCCCGGGCTGGCCTTCGAGCGCACCGGAAAGATCAACGACGCTGGCTCCGGCCTTGTGGGCGGCATTCCAGTGCTTGCGCGTGACTTCCTCGGATCCGGCGAAGAAAACGAGATCAACTCCGTCGAAGGCGGAAGGCTCGATGCGCTGGATGAACGTGACTTCATCGCCGACAGCCTCAAGCTGCCCGAGCTGCGACTCGTCGTCCATGAGCGAGAAGTTGGCCCCGGCGAAGGCGGACTCGGCGAGGGCTTCGTTGAGTTCCTTGCCGCGGATGGTGGCCGCGCCGACGATTGCGATTTTGGAGGTGTCTGTCATTCGGATGTGTGGTTCTGGACAGGGGGCGCGATGGCCTGCTGCTCACTCTTTCGATGCCGCCGGCGCGAGTAGGCGGCGCGGGCAAGGACCCCGGAAAACATATAGGCGAGCGCCAGAACCAGCAGCACCGGTCGCGAGAAGAATACCAGCAAATAGATCAGGAGGCCGAGGACGACGATCCATTGGAATGGATGGCGGTTGGCGAGGTTAATCTCCTTGCCGCTCCAGAAGCGCCAGGTGCTAACCATGAGGAACCCAGTGAGGCCGACAAGCAAGAGCCATACGATCGCTGTCCATGCGTTGAACGGCGGGTGTCCGAAGGCGTGGACCACGGCGGCAATCACTCCGGCGGCGGCGGGGATGGGCATTCCGACAAAATATTTGCGGTCGGGACGGCCCGGATTTTTGGGGACCGGGTCGTGGCTGATGTTGAAGCGGGCGAGGCGGCTGGCTCCGCAAATAAGGAAGAGGAAGCAGACGAAGGCGCCGAGCTGGATGAGCTTTTCGCGCAAATCCGGGTTCATGCCCGTAGGCAGCATGCGAAAGCCCCAACTGAAGGCGAGGATGCTGGGCGCGACACCGAAAGTGATGACGTCGGCGAGCGAATCGAGTTCCTTGCCGAAGTCGCTGGTCGTGTTGGTCATGCGGGCGATGCGGCCATCGAGCGCGTCGAAAGGGATGGCGAATCCGATAGCCAACGCGGCGTAGTCGAAGTGCTGCGGCTGCAGCACCGAGCCTTGCAGGCTCTGCGTAATGGCGAAGTAGCCGGCCGCAATGTTGCCTACCGTGAAGAGCGACGGCAGGATATACATGCCGCGGCGGCGGCGGCGGCGACGGTGACGGTGAATAAGCTGAGGACCGTTCAAGCCACTGGCTCCGCGAAGACTTCCTCAAATTCAGGCGCGATGGGCATTTCGGGCACCGTCGCGAGAATGGAGGAGCCTCCCTTGACGTGGTCGCCCTTCTTCACCTGCAGTTCGGCGTGGCCGGGCAGCATGACATCGACGCGCGAACCGAACTTGATTAGTCCGACGCGCTGGCCGCGCTCGAGGCGCACGCCTTCTTTGGCGTGGAAGACGATGCGGCGGGCGAGCAGTCCGGCAATCTGCGTAAAGGAGACGAAGTAGCCGGCGTCGGATTCGATCAGCGCGCGGTTCTGCTCATTCTGCTCGGCGGAAGCCGGGTTCATGGCGTTGAGGTACTTGCCCTTGCGGTAAGTAACCTGGCGGAGCGTTCCGGTTATAGGCGAGCGGTTCACGTGGACATTGAAGACGTTGAGGAAGATGCTGAGGCGGAGCGATTCCCCTTCAGGCGTGACGATGCGGACAGCCTCGGTCACTTTGCCGTCAGCGGGAGAAACAACCAAGCCCTCGCCCTCGGGGATTTCGCGCTCGGGGTCGCGAAAGAACCAGAGGAAGAACAGCGCCAGCAGGATGGGGATGATTGACCAGCCCCACAGCCCGGTGAAGTACCAGAGCAGCCAGGCCGCCGCGAAGAATCCAAAGCCGTAGAAATAGCCGTCACGAACCATTCAGAAAGAAACAAACCTCATGTTCCATTATAAGGTTCAGGGCGCACACCACCGCACAGTGCAGCGGGCGGGAGTCAGTTGCGCGGACAATTCCAGATTGGGCAAAGCGGCGCGGCGGTGCCTTAGACCGCGATGCTTTGTGGATGGCCGCGGTGAGCGGCCATCATGTCCTTGATGCGAAGTTTGAGTTTCTTGAGCCGGACCTCTTCCAGTTGTTCATCCTCGGAAAGGTAGGGCTTTTGAGAGAGTGCCTCCAACTGCTCCGAATAGCGGCGATGCTCGGCTTCCAGTTGCTTTATTGCTTCGCTATCCGGCAGGTTCTTCGCTTCCAACTCCATGGGCGAATCCTCCTTCGTGTTGAGACGTACCAAAATAGCACTACGGAAGCCTGACGTTCAACGCTGGTGTGGAAAAGTTGAAATCAGGATTGAGGCGGTGCTGCGAGAGGCAGGCTCATGAGCAGGGCGTCGTCCTCCGGGTCGCGATAATAACGAGGGCGAAGACCGTCTTGAAGAAATCCTGCGCTTTGATAAAACCTTGTGGCTAAGTTGTTTACGGAGCGGACTTCAAGTTGAATCCTGGATAATCCGCGCTGCCGGGCCCAAGCAATGAGGACGGCCAGCAGGCCGGTTGCGACGCCCGAGCGGCGGTGGCTGGGCGAAACGGCTATCGACTCAAGCTCGCAGATGTCACCAATGATTTGACCGGCGACGAAGCCGGTGAGTTCCCTGCCGGATTCGGAGACGAAGATGCGGCGCGGTAGGTCAATTTCCGCCAGATAGGTTTCCCATGCCGGACGGGGCCAGCGCGGAGCTTCCGGGATAGAAGCGGCGAGGCGGATGACAGTGTTCAGGTCGGCGGCAGTCATCAACCGGATTTGCGGACGGTCGGCCACTCAGGGTTTCCCGGCAGTCTTGGCGAAGATTTCCGCGTCGGAGCGTCGGACATAATTGCCGTCGAGAGAAGCGGTGTCGGCGAAGTCTCCCGTAAGCAGGCGGGGCGCGGCGAAGCTGAGGGCGTCGGCGGCAGTGGGAGGGGTGGTGAGGATGGCGTCCGGAAAGCTCCAGTGAACGGAAGGCTCGCATACGGCAAGTGCGGCGGGAGTGGGAGCCAGAGTTTTGAAGGCGACGAGGGTCTCTCGTTCGCCCTCGCGGAAGTAGAGTTCGTTGCGGCCAGCGTCGAGGGCGGCGGCCTGCGTTCCGGCCTTTGAGGCGAGAACGGCGAGGCGGGAGACGGCGGCGAGCGGAATGGAAAGGGCCTCGGCGAATCCCTTGGCGGCGCTGACTCCGACGCGGATTCCGGTGAAGCTGCCGGGGCCGTTGACGGCGAGGACGGCGTCGAGAGCAGTTGCGTCGATTCCCTGCTCAGCGAGCATGGCGCGAATGGCGGGCACAAGCTGCACGGAGTAGGTCTTGCCGGGAAGCTCGGCCTGAGCGAGGAGCGCGACGGAGCCCGCTTCCACGCGGCCAAGCGCAACGGTGCCGGAGGGGCCGCAGGTGTCGATGGCGAGGACAATCATTCGCCCGACTCCGGGTAATCGCCGGGATTGATGTCCTGGCAAATTTCGAGCAGAACGCCTCCCGCGCTGGAGGGGTGGACGAAAAAGTAGAGGTGGCCTCCGGCCCCGGTTTGGATTTCTTCCGAGATGATCCTGACACCTTGCTGCTTGAGCGAGGCGAGGGTGGCGGCGATGTCGTCCACGCGGAGCGCGACATGGTGGAGGCCGGGGCCGCGCTTCTGGAGAAAGCGGGCGACGGCGGAGTCGGGCGAGGTCGGCTCCAGAAGCTCAATGCGGCTGCCGCCGGTGGGAAGCATGGCCACCCGGACCTGCTCGTGAGGTATGGTTTCATCGTGGGTGACGCGCAGGCCGAGGGCCTCATAAAAGGAGCGGGCCGCGTCGATGGACTCGACGGCGATTCCGAGATGGTCGATTTGGGTCATAAAACGTTCAGCAGTCGGCAGAAACTCCGTTAGTGGCGTCCGAAGTAGGGCTGGGGAATTTGCTGTTGACTCTTTCTCTGACCTTGCCCCTGCCCCTGATACGGCTCAATGGATAACAAGTTTCCCAGCACGGTCCGCTCCTGCGGCGTGAACCGCGCCCCGAATTGAGAGTGCAGCATCTGCTGCCGCTCCTCGGGAGGCTCCTGCCGAAGCTCGCGGAACGCCTGCCGCACCTGCTGCTGCCGCTGCGGCGACATCCGGCTCAGCGCCTGCGATGCTCCCCGGACCTCCTGCTTCCGCTCCGGTGAGAGCCGCTGGAACATTTCCACCCGGCCCAGGGTCCGCTGCTGTTCCCTTGGCGAGCGCTGGTCGAATTCATGGAGCC
>DASTXK010000179.1:0-9869 GCA_035765555.1 Acidobacteriaceae bacterium | reverse complement strand
CGGCTCTCCGATCTGCCATGTGCAGGCGACCTGCCTTCCCGCATAAGACGCGGCGTGTGCCTGATGGTAAATGGTCTGCCCGTGGCAGCCGATCAAATCCAGCTTCATCGGATATTTCATCAGCGCCGCGCGGACCGCTTCCGCGTAAGCAATGCCCAGCCTCCAGTTCAGCCGTGCCAGTTCCGCCGTCGAAGTCCGGGGCGAGTTCATCGCGGCCAGAATGGCTTTCCTTAGTGCCGCCGGATAAGCGACCGCATGATGCGCCAGCAGCTTGATCTTCGGGACGGCCGCTCCGGGCCTGATCCGCACCAGCGCAACATCCACCCCATCGGCGGATGTCCCGCTCATGACTCCGGCCAACGTCATGGCGCGTGCTGCCATCACTGCACGTCTCCCGAAAACTTCTTTAACGCTTCGCGCAGCTTGTTGATTTGCGCCGCGGACACCGGACGCGGCATCGCCGCATTAAGAAGCCGGTTTTTCGTCTCGATAACGCGCTGGCATGATGATTCGACGCGCCTGCGAAACGCAGCCGAGCGCTCCGCTTCCGCCAGCAATGCTTCATAGGCTCGGATAACCAGCGACGGATCGCGGCAAATCTCAATCAGGTCCGTCCCGGCCAGCACGGCTTTTACGGCTGCATCCTCAATCGGCATTTGCGTAAGAATGCCGCCCATTTCCATGTCGTCGGAAATCACCAGCCCCTGATACCCAATGCGTTTCTTCAGCACCGTGGAAATCCAGAACCGCGAAACAGAGGCCGGGGCCGAATCTCTCGTCTGCGGATACGCCGCGTGCGAAACCATCATCAGCGGCAGCCTCGGCACAAGCGCGCGAAAGGGCACAAGGTCTTCCGCCCAAAGCTGCTGCCATGTGCGCTCGATGCGGGGCGTCGCTTCATGCGAATCCAGCGTACCGCCTCCCAATCCAGGAAAATGCTTCCCGCAGCCAAGAACGCCTTCAGCATCCAGCCCGTCCACGAACGCGCCTGCATAGGCAATCACGTCCGCCGGGTTCGCGGAAACAACCCGGCTCTTCATCACCGCTGCTGAAGCTGGCAATGCCAGATCAAGCACCGGCGCGAAAGTTGTATTGAACCCCAGCGCCTTCGCTTCACGTGCGATCAGCCGCCCGTGCCGTGCAAAGTTCGCCTTCTTCCCAGTTGCGAACACAGCGGCGGCAGAAGGCATCGGCGCAATCAGGTCGCGGAGCCGGTCCACCAGCCCGCCTTCCAGGTCAACGCAACGAAACAGCGGGGCACCCGCGATCTGTGTCGCCTCGCGCAGCAAAGCCACCACCTGCTGCGCCTGCTCGATGTTGCGCCGGAACAAGATGACGCCACTTGGCCTGATAAGCCTGAGCCACGCCCGTTCCATCGCGGACAACTCCACGCCTTCGACTCCGACGATGATGAGCTGGCCCACCTGTTCGCGAAGCTTCATCGGCCAGCGCTCCCGGCCTTAATCTCTTCCTTCAACTCATCCAGCAGCGCCAGTGCCTGCAACGGCGTCAGCGAATTCACGTCCGTCTCCTCCAGCCGGTCGAGTATACGCTGCGAAAGCGGAGTGAACATCGTCATCTGCATCGGGGCTTCGGTTTCCACCGCCACGTTCTGCCGCTCCGAGCGCTCATGCTGTTTCAGCACCTGGCGCGCGCGGTGGATCACCTGTGGAGGCAGCCCCGCCAGCCGCGCCACCTCAATGCCATAGCTTTTGCTGGCCGCGCCTTCTTCAATCGCGTGCAGAAACACAATTCCCTGCGGAGATTCCTTCACGGCGACGCGCAGGTTCTTGAGCTTCGTCAACTGCTCGGCCAGAATCGTCAACTCGTGGTAATGCGTCGCAAACAGCGTGCGCGCGCCCACATGGGCGTGCAGATACTCGAGCGTGGCCCACGCCAGCGCCAGCCCATCAAACGTGGACGTTCCACGCCCCATTTCGTCCAGCAGAATCAACGACCGCTCCGTCGCGGTGTTCAGAATGGTCGCCGTCTCGGTCATCTCGACCATGAAGGTCGAACGCCCGCGCGCCACATTGTCGCTGGCCCCGATGCGCGTGTACACACGGTCCACAATGCCGTAGCGCATCCGCTCGGCGGGAACAAACGACCCCATCTGCGCCAGAATCGCCAGCAGCGCGGCCTGCCGCAGATACGTGGACTTACCGCCCATGTTCGGCCCGGTCAACAGCAGCAGGCAGGATGATTCCGTGTCCAGATAAAGATCATTTGGGATGAATCGACCCTCTCCGGCCTCGTCCATCAAGTGCTCGATCACCGGATGCCGCCCGCCAATAATCTCCAGCACAGACCCATCCTCCAGCACCGGCCGCGTATAGTTCCGCAGCGCGGCCAGATGAGCAAAGCCGGAGAGCAGATCCATCTCCGCCACCACGGCGCTGGTCTTGCGAATACGACCCGCGTTCTCCATCACGCGCCGCCGCAACTCGGCGAAGAGCCGCTTCTCAATCTCTACTGAACGCTCCTGCGCGGTCAGCACCTTGATCTCGTAATCCTTCAACTCCGGCGTGGTGAAGCGCTCCGCATTGGCCAGCGTCTGCTTGCGCTCATAATCCGGGGGAACGTTCCCAAGGTGCGACTTCGTGATCTCGATATAGTATCCAAAGACCGAATTGAACCGTACCTTGAGTGACTGGATTCCCGTCCGCTGCCGCTCGCGCTCCTCAATCGCCGCGATCGAAGAGCGTCCGCTGTGACCAATGGCGCGCAACTCGTCCAACTCCGCGTTGACTCCGGTCGCGATTACCCCACCCTCGGCCAGAGTCGCCGGAGGCTCCGGCACCAGCGTGGACGTAATGGCCGAGCACAGGTCATCCAGCGGATCAAGCCCATCATGCGCGGCCTTCCACAGCGCGCCTTCCATTTCGGCAGTCCCGGTTTTCAAGTCAGGCAGGTGCTTCAGCGAGGCGGCCAGCCCCAGCACGTCGCGCGGCCCGGCGCTGTCGAGCGAAATGCGGGCCAGCAGCCGCTCCAAGTCGAGAATGCCGCCGAGCGTCTGCCGAATCCGCTCACGCCGCATCAGGTCATCTTTGGCCACCGCCACCGCTTCGTAGCGCCGCTGAATCTCCTCGGCATCAATCAGGGGCCGCAATATCGAAGCCCGCAGCAGACGCTTTCCCATCGGCGTCTTCAGGCAATCGAGCGTGCGAAACAGCGTGACCTCGTCACCGGACTCGCTGAAGATCGGCTCCAGCAATTCAAGGTTCCGCACCGTCACCTGGTCCAGATGCATGTGGCGGGTGCGCTCGTAATACCGAATTGCGTCCACATGTCCGGCGTCGTTCTGCTGCGTCTGCCGGACATAATGCACCACCGCCCCCGCGGCAATGGCCGCCGCTCCATGATGGTCGAGCCCGAATCCTTCCAGCGTGGCCGTTCCCATCTGCCGCTGGAGCAGTGGTATGGCGTAGTCCAGCGCAAACACCCAGTCCTCCACGGCAGTCCGCGTCTGGATGCGCTCCATGGCGGCGGAAAACGCCGGATCTTCGCCAAGCGGCGTTCCGCTCGCAGCCAGAATTTCGCTTGGATTCAGCCGCGCCAGCTCATCCGCGCAAGCCGAGGCCGCATCTGGCCCGGTGAACTCCGTCGCGTGGAAATCCGCCGTCGAAAGATCCAGATACGCCAGCCCCACCGCGCCGTTCACCGTGTGGACCGCGGCCAAATAGTTGTTCCTGCTGCCATCGAGTGATGGGTCAATCGCCGTGCCGGGCGTGAGTACGCGCGTCACATCGCGCCGCACAATTTTCTTCGCCAGCTTTGGATCCTCGAGCTGATCGCAAATAGCCACGCGATACCCCTTGCGCAGCAGCCGGGTCATGTAGCTTTCGGCAGCGTGCCACGGCACGCCGCACATGGGAACAGAGCGCTCCCTGTCGCGGGCCGTCAGCGTGATCTGGAGCTCCCGCGAGGCGGTTTTCGCATCATCAAAAAACAATTCATAAAAATCGCCCATGCGGAAGAACAGCAGGGCGTCAGGGTGCTGGCGTTTGGCCGCCCAGTACTGGCGCATCAGGGGCGTCTGGGCTTGTGCCTTCAGTTTCTCAGGCGGGGCCTGAGTTGCTCCAGTGGCGGATTCCAGCGATTGAAAATTGTCGGACACGGATACGCCAGCATACCGTGAAGGCCATGCTGGCGTGTAGTCCCACTCTCGATTCTCAAGCCGCGTGCTCCCAGCGGGCCGATCGGTCCGACCCGCGCTGCTTCACTATTTTGTTGTAGGTTCCGATGACCAGAAAAGGCGCCGCCCATTGGCCCACAAACAGCGCCATTTGATTCTTGCCGGCCAACTTGAATCCTAGCGAAATGCCCATCGAAGCGAGGGCAGCGCCCAGGTAGAACCCCGATGGCAGTTTGGATGTCTGACTTTCAACGTATGCTGTGGTTTTTCCTTCCGATTGTCCGGCATTAAATTGATCGTCCATATCTCCCCCTTCTGGATTGAGATGCCATCACCTGCCGCGCAGGATTGCATGCAGCAGTCAGCGGCTGGGATAATTGTGGCCGCATATTTTTGGGACGACGAAAGAATGCTTGAACTAAGCCCGTGACTCAGCAACGGTATACTAAGGATTACTCTTGGTTTGCGGTAGTTCCGGCTCTGCTTCGTCCCGGAAATGCCCTGGGCGCCTCATGTTTCTGTTATGCCTTCAAGTGGCGGTGGCACTCTACGGACTTGCCTCTATGGCGGTGCTGGTCGCCGTCTTCGGGCACAGGTCCCGCTGGGCACGCCTCTGCGTCGTTTCTTCGGTCGCCGCGTGGGCCTTCCACGCCGTCTCCTGCACAGAAATGCTTGCCGTGGCCCATCGCTGGATGCCCGTCGGCATGCACGAAGTACAATCCGTGCTGGCCTTGCTCATCTCAACAGTCTTTCTGCTTATCCTCTGGCGCTATCGCACGCTGTCGTTTGGAGTTTTCGCGTTGCCGCTGGCGCTCCTGCTGGCCTTTGTTCCAGCCCTCGGGCCGGACAAATACACCTTCAGTTCGCCGCTTGTCCGCAGCGGCTGGCTCTTTGTCCACATCGTCGCGCTCATGATGGCCTACGCCGCGCTCATCTTCAGCCTCACCGCCAGCCTGCTCTATCTGGTGCAGGAGCGCCGGCTTAAGAACAAGCGCTGGCCCGGCTTTCTCGAATGGCTGCCCCCGCTGGAAACCATGGACCAGATCGCGCAGACCACGCTCGTCCTGGGCTTCTGCGGAATGACCGTGGGACTCTTCGCCGGATCATTGATCGCGCAGGAACAATACGGAGCGCACTACTTCGCCGACCCGAAAATCTGGCTCTCGTTCCTCGTCTGGGGGCTTTACGTCGTAATGCTCTTTGTGCGCCGCAGCACCGGCCTTCGCGGCCTGCGCGCTGTTTACATGTCCTCGCTGGTCTTTATCGCCATGCTCAGCGTATGGGCCGCCAATCTCTTCAGTTCGGTCCACAGGTTCGGAGCGCCATGAGGATTTCGCTCACAGGACTGAACCACAAAACAGCTCCCGTGGAGCTGCGCGAGCGGCTCGCCATCGCGCGGGAAAAGCTTTCTACCGAAACAGCGGAATTGCTCTCATACGACGGCGTGTGCGAGTGCCTCATCCTCTCCACCTGCAATCGCGTGGAACTGCTGGTCTGCCACGAGAGAGAAGACCCGGGGCTCCCCGGATATCTGAACCGGCGCTTTTCTGTGGATGCTGCCGCGCTCCAGCCTCACCTCTACAACTACAAGGATGCGGACGCGGTGCGGCATCTCTTCCGCGTCGCCTCAAGCCTCGATTCGATGGTCGTCGGCGAGCCGCAGATCCTCGGTCAAGTCAAGGAATCCTACTTCGCGGCGCGCGATGTCGGGGCCGTTGGACCGGAACTGGAACGGCTGCTGCAAAGCGCCTTCGCGGCTGCAAAAAAGATCAGGACAGAAACCCGGATCGGGGCCTCCTCCGTTTCCATTGCATCAGTCGCGGTCGATCTGGCCCGCAAAATTTTCGGCTCGCTCGAAGGCAAGCGCGTCTTGCTGGTCGGCGCGGGCAAAATGAGCGAGCTTGCCGCGCGCCACCTCATGCAGCAGGGAGCCGGGTCGCTGCTCATCTCCAACCGCACACACGAACGGGCGCTGGCCATGGCCGCCAAATTCAACGGCCACGTCATCCGTTTTGAAGAACTGCTCGCGCGGGCCGACGAGGCCGACATCCTCATCACCTCCACCGGATCAACCGAATTCCTCTTCCGCGCGCCTCACGCGCAGCAGTTTTTGCAGCGACGCCGCAACCGGCCCATGTTTTTCATCGATATCGCCGTCCCGCGCGACGTGGACCCCGCCATCAACCGCCTGGAAGGCATCTTTCTCTACGACATTGACGACCTGCAATCCGTTGCGGCCGCCAACCTTGCCGACCGGGGTGGCGAGGCGCGACTCGCCGAGTCTATCCTCGATCAGGAAATCGAACGCTACAAGCACCGGACCGAGGCCCTCGATGTGGTCCCCGCGCTGGTCGATCTGCAGGCCGCCGCAGAGGAAATGCGCCAGGCCGAGCTTCGCCGCAACCACGCCCACCTGCGCTCCCTCACGGCGGAGCAGCAGGAGGCGGTGGACGCAATCACGCGCGGCCTCATGAACAAGTTCCTGCACCAGCCCCTGCTGATGCTGAAGGCCGCCGCCCGCGAGGGAGACTCCGCCAGGATCGAGGCGATCCGCGCGGCCTTCCAGCGAGAGAGCCGCAATGGCCATAGCGAGGCGCTGGGGCCGGAAACCTCACTCGATAGCGCGGAGCAATCCGGCGAGGCCAAAACCCTTCTCTCCAAATCCTGATGGCCAATTCCTCGCATCTCCGTATCGGGTCGCGCGGCTCGCAACTCGCGCTGTGGCAGGCGAACCATATCGCCGGGAAGCTGCGCGCGCAGGGCCACGAAGCCTCCATCGAGATCATCCGCACCACCGGCGACACCAAGAACAACCTGCCCTTCGCGCGGGTTGACACCAAGGGCATGTTCACAAAGGAAATCGAGGAGGCGCTGGTTGAAGGCCGCATCGACCTCGCCGTCCACAGCCTCAAGGACCTGCCGACCACGCTCGCCGGTCCTTTCGCGCTGGCCGCCATTCCCGAGCGTGCCGACCCAGCCGACGTTTTTGTTTCCACCCGGTTTGAGAGCTTCGCCGCGCTCCCCACAGGTTCGAAAGTTGGCACCAGCAGCCTCCGTCGCCAGTCGCAGCTTCGCGCGCAGCGCCGCGATCTGGAGTATGTCGAGTTTCGCGGCAACGTGGACACGCGCCTCCGCAAGTTGGCCGAGGGTCAGGTGGAGGCCATCATCCTTGCCGCCGCCGGGCTTGAGCGCCTCGGCCTCACCCAGCACGTTCGCGAGCGGTTTTCCGCGCTAGTTCTCTGCCCGGCAGCGGGTCAGGGAGCCATGGCCGTCGAGACCCGCTCCGGTGACTCCGAAACCATCGCGGCGCTGGCCTTTCTGGAACACGCCGCCACGCGGTTTTGCGTCACCGCCGAACGCGCCACGCTTGCGGCACTTGGCGGCGGCTGCCAAGTCCCAATCGGGATTTACTGCGAGCCTTCCGCGGAAGGCTTCCGCATCACCGGAGCCGTCGCCAGTCCCGACGGCGCATCCGTCCTCCGCGCCGAACTTGAACATCAGCATGGCATGAGCGCCGGAGAACTCGGAGAAAGGCTGGCCCGGCGTCTGCTTGAGCAGGGCGCGGACTCGCTCCTGCAGGCGGCTCTGCCGTGAGCAATCTGCCGCTCGCCGGCAGGCGCATCCTCGTCACACGTGCGCGCCATCAGGCCGGGCAGCTTTCAATTGAACTGCAAAAACTCGGAGCGGAGCCCATCGAAGTCCCCGCCATTGAAATCGTCCCGCCCGAGTCCTTTGCCGCACTCGATGCCGCGATCCAAAACGCAAACCAATTCGACTGGCTCATCGTAACCAGCGCCAATGCCGCCCGCGCAATCCGCGAACGTTGCGACACTTTGGGCATCGCACCTGCTAGCCTTTCTAACCTGAAGATTGCTGCAATCGGCGCGCCGACCGCCCGCGCTCTCGGCGAGGCCGGGCTTCTCGTCTCCATTACTCCAAAACAATACGTCGCCGAGTCGCTGCTCGAAGCTCTCGACCAGAAAGCCGCGAATGCCCGCGTCCTCATCGCACGGGCGGCAGTCGCGCGCGACATCATCCCCGAGTCGCTGGCGCGGCACGGTGCGCGCGTCACCATTGCCGAAGCGTACCGCACCATCATTCCACCGGACTCCATTGCTAAGATTGCCGCCCTCTTCTCAGGCCCTCCGCCGGACGCCGCGACCTTCACCAGTTCCAGCACCGTGACCAATTTCTTCGCATTGCTGCAGGCCGCTGGTTTCCACAACCCACCCGATGGCGTCCTCGCCATTTCCATCGGCCCCATCACCAGCCAGACCCTCCGCGAACATGGATGGCCCCCCGCCGCTGAAGCCGGTCCGCATGACATCGCAGGCCTCGTTACCGCCACGGTTAGGGCGCTGACGCGATAAAGGCCGGGAATTTTCCTGGTAATTTGCTGTTCCCGACCAGCGGGAGGGCCGAACCGGTCGATTAACGGGCGCCGAAGGCGCGTCTGCCTGGACGGCTAGTCCCTACTCCACGTCTTGTCCGCCGAATAGCACAGCGTCTCCACCGGGCAGTCGATGCACCGCGGCTTTCTCGCAATGCACACCTGTCGCCCATGATGGATCACCTCGTGTGAGAACTGGATCCAGTGGTCGCGCGGAATAATCCGCATCAGGTCCTGCTCCACCTTCTTCGGCTCATCAGCTTGGGTAAGATCGAGCCGCCTCGAAATCCGCAGCACATGCGTATCCACCACTACGCCCTCTGCCAGCCCAAACGCCACACCCAGCACCACGTTGCCGGTCTTGCGCGCCACTCCCGGCAGCGTCAGCAGTTCGGCCATCGTCTTCGGAACCTTGCCTCCGAACCGCTCCACCATTTGTTTTGCCGCTCCCGAAATCGATTTGGCCTTGTTGTGATAGAAGCCCGTCGAGCGAATCTCCTCCTCAAGCGCTGGCAGCGAAGCCTCGGCCATGGCCTTCGGCGTCGGAAACTTCCGGAACAGCTCCGGTGTGACCATGTTCACGCGCACGTCGGTGCATTGCGCCGACAGAATCGTCGCTACCAGCAACTCCCAGGCATTGCGATGGTGCAGCGCGCACTCTGCATTGGGATACGCCGCCTCCAGCCGCCGGAGTAGTTCGGCAATCCGTTTCGGTGCGAGTGGATTCTTTTTGACGGCGGACTTCTTCGACGAGGTCTTCTTCCGGACAGGCACAGCGGAGGCTTTCATGCAGCCATTTTACGGTTCCAGCGATTCCGCGCCTTCAAGTTTTTCCAGGCGCGCCGTCAGAGCGTTCACTTTATCGCGCAGTTCCGCAACTTCAGACTCGAGCCTTTCGATTCGCTCTGCCCCGGTGGATACCGGCGGCTCTGGCATCTCTGTCACGCTCGCCGGCTCTCCGGAAAGCAGGTGCGCGTAGCGCGGTTCCTTTTCGCCCGCCCGGCGAGCAAGCAGCGTCACCAGTGCCGGGCGCGGCTTGCTATTCTCTCCCGACTCGGCACGAGCCATCCGCTCCAGCACACTCTGCACCGACGCGATGTCGTCGAAGCCGTACAGCCGCTCCGAGCGGTTGCGAAGTTCGCCGGCGGTTTGCGGCCCCCGCAGCAGCAGCAGGCACAGCACGGCAATCTCCGGACGCTTTAAGTCGAGCAATTGCCGCGCCTGATGCTCGAACTTCAACACCCGGCTGTCCTGCACACGACCCGCAAGGCCCAGTTCTTCAAGATGCGAGAGCGCCTGCCGCACGGCAATCTCGTCCAACTGCATCACCGGGTCGCGGCTCGA
>DASTXK010000178.1:0-8863 GCA_035765555.1 Acidobacteriaceae bacterium | reverse complement strand
GGGAGCGCCGCTGGGCGATGCTCCCATCGCCTATCTGCTTTTCCATAAATATATGCGGCACAACCCGAAGCACTCCAAGTGGACCAACCGCGACCGCTTTGTGCTGTCGAACGGCCACGCCTCGGCGCTGCTGTATGGGTCGCTGCACCTCTCCGGATACGACCTCTCGATTGAGGACCTGAAGCAGTTTCGGCAGTGGGGATCGAGAACGCCGGGGCATCCCGAATATGGCGATACGGACGGCGTGGAGGTAACGACCGGGCCGCTCGGCCAGGGCTTCGCGATGGGTGTTGGCATGGCGATGGCGGAGAAGCACCTGAGCGCGGTCTACAACCGTCAGGGCTTCAACATTGTCGATCACTACACCTATGCCATCTGCTCCGACGGCGACCTGATGGAAGGCATTTCGCACGAGACGGCGTCGCTGGCCGGAACGCTGAAGCTGGGCAAGCTGATTTATCTGTACGACGACAACCTTATCTCGCTCGACGGCCCGACGGAGCTTTCCTACACCGAGGACGTGCTGAAGCGCTTCGAGGCCTACCACTGGCATGTGCAGATTGTGGAGGACGGTAATGATCTTGCCGCGATTTCCAAAGCCATTGAAGCGGCGCAGGCAGTGACGGACAAGCCTTCGCTGATTGCCGTTCGCACGGTCATTGGCTATGGAAGCCCCAAGGCCGGCACCAGCAAGGCGCACGGCGAGGCGCTGGGCGAGGAAGCCGTGAAGGCCACGAAGAAGAACCTGGGCTGGCCCGAAGACAAGACGTTTTATGTTCCGGAGGAGGCCAGCAAGCACTGGCTTGAGATTGTTGATCGCGGCGCGAAGCACGAGGCCGAGTGGAATAAAATGTTTGTCGAATACAAGAAGGCGTACCCTGCCGAAGCCGCTGAGTTCGAGCGCGTGCAGGCGGGCAAGTTGAAGGATGGCTGGCGCGAGAGCCTGCCGAAGTTTCCGGCGGACTCCAAGCCCATCGCGACCCGCTCGGCGGGCAACACGGTGATGAACGCCTTCGCGAAGTTCGTGCCGGAGTTGCTGGGCGGCGCGGCTGATCTTTCCACCTCGACCAAGACGCTGATCAAAGGTTCGGAAAACTTCCACGTTGATCCGACGGGGCAGAACGTCTACTTCGGCGTGCGCGAGTTTGGAATGTGCGGCATCGTGAACGGAATGGCCGTGCATGGCGGCGTTGTTCCTTACGGCTCGACGTTCTTCGTTTTCACCGACTACTGCAAGCCCGCGCTGCGCATGGCCGCGATCATGAATTCGCATTCCATTTTCGTGTTCACGCACGACTCGATTGGATTGGGCGAGGACGGTCCGACACATCAGCCGGTGGAGCATCTGATGATGCTCCGCGCTGTTCCGAGGCTCACAGACCTGCGGCCTGCGGATGCGAACGAAACCTCCGCCTGCTGGGGGCTGGCATTGGAGCGCAAGGGGCCGTCGTTTTTCGCGCTCTCACGACAGGACCTCCCGCTGCTTGATCCTGAAAAGCACAACGTTTTTGAGGGCGTGAAGCATGGCGCCTACATTGTGGAGCAGGGAGGCAACTCGCCCGATCTGCTGATTGTGGGCACCGGCGCCGAGCTTTGGCCCGCGGTCCGCGCCGCCGAGGAACTGAAGAAGGACGGCATCAACGCGCGCGTCGTCTCAATGCCGAGCTGGAGGCTCTTTGAGGAGCAGAGCGAGTCCTACAAGGCGTCGATCTTTCCCGAAGACCTGCCCAAACTGGCTGTTGAGGCCGGCGCTACTCTCGGTTGGTGGAAATACGTGGGGCGGGACGGCGATGTGATCGGGCTGGATCGATTTGGCGCCTCCGCGCCGGGGAAAAAGGTCCTTGAGGAACTTGGCTTTGGCGTGGACAACGTGGTGAAACGCGCGAAGGCCCTGGTGGAGCGCGCGCGTAAGTTGCAACCGGCGCTGGCGGGGAAGGGAAAATGAAGCTGGCAATTGGAGCGGACCACGCGGGCTTTGCTCTGAAGGAGGAAGTCCGCGGTTATCTTGAGCGTCTGGGGCATGAGGTGATTGACCTGGGCGCTTACAACGCGGAACCGTCGGATTATCCAGACTTCGCCGAGGCCGTCGGTCGCGCGCTGATCGCGGGCCGCGCCGAGCGCGGCATCCTGATCTGCGGCAGCGGCGTGGGCGTGAATGTGGCGGCCAATAAAATGCCGGGCATCCGCGCCTGCATGTGCCACGATACCTACTCCGCGCACCAGGGCGTGGAGCACGACAACATGAACGTGCTGGTGATGGGAGCGCGCATCATCGGCTCGGCGCTGGCGTTTGACCTGGTGGCCAGCTTTCTGCACGCCAGTTTTCAGAAGCAGGAGGAGCGCTTTGTCCGCCGCCTGAACAAGGTGCTGGCCATCGAAGCGCGCTATCTGCCCGAAGCGGCGAAGATGCAGACGGGGAGCTCGGCCTGAGAGGCGGGCAAGCGGCCCTGGAACTCGAATCAGAAACAACACCGTTCTGGAGGAAGAACATGGAACTAGGTTTGATCGGGCTTGGCAAAATGGGCGGCAACATGGCGGAAAGGCTGCGCCGCGCGGGACATAAGGTCGTAGGCTTCGACTTCAACGCGGACGCCGTAAAGCGCCTCACCGATGCGGGCTCCGTCGGCGTCAACTCGCTCGAAGATCTGGTGAAGAATCTGGCCGCGCCGCGCGCCATCTGGATCATGGTTCCGGCAGGCAAGCCCGTGGACGAGACCATCGCCAAACTCAAGCCCCTGATGCAGAAGGGCGATACCTTCATCGACGGCGGCAACTCCAATTACAAGGACTCGCAGCGGCACTATGCCGAGCTGAAGCCCGAAGGCTTCAACTTTGTGGATGTGGGCACGTCGGGCGGTGTGTGGGGATTGCAGGAAGGCTACAGCATGATGGTTGGCGGCGACGAGGATGTGGTCGAGCGGTTGCGGCCCATCCTGGAGACGCTCGCGCCGGGCAAAGACAAGGGCTGGGGCCGCACCGGGCCCGCCGGAGCGGGGCACTTCGTGAAGATGGTCCACAACGGAATTGAATACGGAATGATGCAAGCCTACGCCGAAGGCTTCGCCATCATGGGCCACAAGACGGAGATGAATCTCGATCTGGCGCAGATTGCGGAAATATGGCGCTACGGCAGCGTGGTGCGCTCGTGGCTGCTGGACCTGACCGCCGACGCTCTGAAGAAGAACCCCACTCTCGAAGGGCTGGAGCCTTACGTCGTCGATTCCGGCGAGGGCCGCTGGACGGTGGCCGAGGCCATTGACCTCAACGTCTCCGCGCCGATCATCACGGAGTCGCTCATTCGCCGCATCCGCTCGCGGGAGGAGAACAACTTTACCGACCGAATGCTCGCGATTATGCGCAACGAATTCGGCGGCCACGCTGTCAAAAAGGATTGAGCCTCTCGAACTGAACCTGACGAAAAGGAGCAAGCATGGCGGCTGCTGCCATTACCGTTTCGCCTGAAGACATGGCCCAGGCGGGTCGCACCAATGAGCGTATCCCCGAGCCATGCGTCGTTGTGATCTTCGGGGCCTCCGGCGATTTGACGAAGCGCAAGCTGCTGCCCGCTCTTTTTCATCTGGAACAGGCGGGGCTGCTACCTGAGCAGTTCAGGATTGTGGGCGTGGCCCGCCGCGACCTGGGCGCGAGCTTTGCCGAGGACATGAAATCCGGCATTCTCGAATTTGGCGGCGTGAAGCCGGAGGCCAGCAAGCTGGACGAGTTTATCGACAAGGTCAGCTATCACGCGATGAACTTTGACGACGACGACGGGTATTCGCGTCTCAAGTCGCTGCTGGAGAAATACGATGAGGAGCACGGCACCAAAGGCAATCGGCTGTTTTACCTCGCGGTCGCTCCTGAATATTTCTCAGACATCATTCATCGCCTCGGCGCGCATGGCATGGCACAGCCTGAGCATGGGACCGCACGCGTCATTATCGAGAAGCCTTTCGGACATGACCTGGAAAGCGCGCGCGAGCTCAACGATGACGTGAACAAGGTTTTCGACGAAAACCAGATCTTTCGCATCGACCATTACCTCGGCAAGGAGACGGTCCAGAACATCCTGGTTTTCCGCTTCGCCAACGGAATTTTTGAGCCAATCTGGAACCGCAATTACGTGGACCACGTGCAGATCACGGCTGCGGAGAGCATCGGCATCGAGGGCCGCGGCCCGTTCTACGAGAAAGCCGGAGCGCTGCGCGACGTGGTGCAGAACCACATGATGGAGCTTCTCTCCTTCGTCTGCATGGAGCCGCCTGTGTCCTTCGACGCGGACGCCGTGCGTTACGAAAAGGTGAAAGTGTGGAGGGCCATCAAGCCTGTGGACTGCGCCAGCACAGTGCGCGGACAGTACGCGGCGGGTGAGGTGGATGGCAAGCAGGTGAAGGGCTATCGCGAAGAAGACCGCGTCAATCCAAAGTCCAGCACCGAGACTTTCGCGGCCATGAAGCTGGAAATTGAAAACTGGCGCTGGGCCGGTGTTCCGTTTTACCTGCGCGCGGGCAAGCGGCTGCGCAAGCGCGCCACGGAAATCACCATCCAGTTCAAGCAGCCGCCCATGCTGCTGTTTGACCGGACACAGCGCGGCAACTGCACGGATATTCAGCCCAACCTCATCACTATGCGCATTCAGCCGGATGAGGGAATTTCGCTCCGCTTCGGCGCGAAGGTCCCCAGCCCGGACATGACCGTTTGCCCCGTAAACATGGACTTCAATTACGCCGCTGCATTCGGTACCTCATCCGCCAACGGATACGAGCGGCTGCTGCTGGATGCCATGCTTGGCGACGCGACGCTGTTCGCGCATCGCGACGGAGTCGAAGCAACCTGGTCGCTCTTTACGCCGGTGCTGGAATCGTGGGCCGCATCCGCTCCGAAAGACTTTCCGAATTACCCCAGCGGGTCGTGGGGACCGGAGCAGGCCGATGAGCTGATGCGCCGCGACGGACGCCGCTGGCAAAAACTATAGAAACTGGAGCGCCATGCCCAGACGAGTTGAAGTCGAGTACCGGGTCTATGACAGCCCGCAGCAGTTGAGCCGTGCAGCCGCCGAATACTTTTTGGCGACCACCCAGGCGGCTGTTCGCGCGCATGGCGTGGCGCGGGTCGCAATATCCGGTGGCAACACACCGCGTCCGGTATTCGAGTTGCTCGCCAATCCAGCGGAAAAATTTGTCTCCGCGATGCCGTGGGCGCAAATGGAAGTCTACTGGGTGGACGAGCGCATGGTTCCGCCCGACAACAAGGACAGCAACTACCGCATGACGTGCGAGGCCATGCTGGACAAAGTTTCGCTGTCGCCTGACCGCATCTTCCGCATCGAAGGCGAACTCGAACCCGAAGAGGCTGCGGCGCGTTATGAGTCCGCCATCCGCAACCACCTGCGCCTCGAGGGCGCACAGGGGCCCCGCTTCGACCTGCTTGCGCTCGGGATGGGCGACGATGGCCACACAGCCTCGCTCTTTCCGCATACGGACGCCATCAACGAGATGATCCGCATCGCCGTCGCCAACCATGTCCCGCAAAAGGACACGTGGCGCGTCACGCTTACCTGGCCCGTCATCAACGAGGCCAATGACGTCTTTTTCCTGATTGCGGGCCGCGACAAGGCGCAGCCGCTGCACGATGTTCTGCTGGGCAAATATGATCCTGAGACGCTACCATCGCAGTTGATCCGTCCAAGTAATGGAAAGCTCCTGTTGCTGCTCGACACGGAAGCGGCCTCGATGTTGCCGCCTCCTGGCGCGAATGGCACGGGAGGACTGGAGATTTGAACGATGATTCTTGCCGGTGATGTCGGCGGCACCAAGGTCCACCTCGCGCTCTATGGATTCGATCATGGACGCCTTTCCCACGTGCGCGACGAAAAATTTCCATCGCGCGAATACGCCGGGCTCAAAGAGATTGTCCGTGAATTCCTGATCGAAAGCGGCGACCCGGAGGTAACGGCGGGCTGCTTTGGCGTGCCGGGCCCGGTGCGCGGCGGGCGTCTCAAGCTCACCAATCTTCCCTGGGTGCTGGACAGCCGCGAGCTATCCAGAGAGCTGGAAATCAATCATCTATTCCTGATCAACGATCTTGAGGCCAACGGCTACGGGATCGCCGAACTGGAACCCGAACAGTTGTACGAGTTGAGCGCGGGCGCTCCCGGCTCGGTCGGCAATCAGGGGTTGACCTCCGCCGGGACCGGGCTTGGGGAAGCGATCCTCGTTTGGAACGGCAAGATGCACGTGCCCATGGCATCAGAAGGCGGTCATTGCGATTTCGCTCCGCGCAACGAGATTGAGATTGAGCTGCTCCGTTACCTGCAGCGCACGCTCAACGGTCGCGTGAGCTTTGAACGGGTGGTCTCCGGGCAGGGACTCACGAATGTCTACACTTTTCTGCGCGACGTGAAGGGCATGGAAGAACCGGACTGGCTGCGCGAAAGAATGTTGGCCGAGGACCCCAACGCCATCATTGGCGAACTCGGGCAGGAGGGTTCCAACGAGCTTTGCACTAAAGCCCTCGATATCTTCGTGTCCGCCTACGGAGCCGAGGCCGGCAATCTCGCGCTTAAGGTCTTGGCCGTGGGAGGCATGTATCTTGGAGGCGGAATCGCGCCCAAGATTTTGAAGAAGATGCGCGACGGCGCTTTCCTACAGGCCTTTGCCGATAAGGGCCGATTGAGCGATCTGCTGGTGCAGACCCCGGTTCGCATCATTCTGGAAAGCCGCTGCGCGCTGATGGGCGCCGCTGCTTATGCCGACGCGCGCGCGGCGGAGTTGACCGGTGAGTCCACACGCGCCGCATCCTTGTAACACCGGAGATGCCTGTGAAGAAAGCTGCTGTCGCCGCGCTGGTGTGTGCTTGCTTTGTGTTCGGATTGAGCCCGGTTGCATTCGCCCACGCGCGCCTGGTTTCCTCGACTCCTGCCGCCGGGGGCATGGCGCACGGCCCTTCCGTGGCCATCATGCTCAAGTTTGATTCACGCGTGGACGGCGCTCGGTCGCACCTCGCGCTCATGATGCCGAACAAAAACATCAAGCCGCTGAAGATCATCTCCGACGGTGCTTCCGAACTGGATGCTCATGCCACCTTGTCCCCCGGCAAATACACCATTCGCTGGCAGGCCCTCTCCGTTGACGGCCACATCACGCGCGGCGAAATTCCATTCGTCGTCAGATAATCCGTGATTTGGCTGCTGCAGGATCTCGACCTGCTCTCGGTAATTTTGCGGGCACTGTCGCTGTCGCTCGAAGTGCTTGCCGTGGGGGCAGTGTTCTTTCTCTGGCTAGTGGCGAGGCCCGCGATTACGCCGCCGCACGAGCGCAAGGCAGTTGAAAAATTCGCATCCTGGTTCGCGCTGGCGTTGATTTTTGTTCAGGCGCTCGCGGCCGCTCAAGCCTGCGCCACTCTGATGAGCAACGGCATCGCGTTTCCAGAAGTCGCGACGGCAAGCTTTTTCAAAGCTGATTGCGTGCTGATTGCGGCTGCGCTGATGTTGTTTTTTCTGCTGCGGTTCCAGGAACGTATTCTCTGGCCGATCATCGCCAGCGCGGTTCTGGTTTCCGCTTCGGTAGCGCTCAGCCATGCGGCCTCGCAGCTTCACGATCGCGGGCTGCTGCTGGGGCTCACGGCGGCGCATCATCTGGGAGCGGCCGCCTGGATCGGGGCCATGCCGTTCCTGCTGATTGCCATGCGGCGCAGCGCGGAACCAAAGCACGCCCACGTTCTCGCTGCTCGATTTTCCATCATGGCCATTGCCGGTGTTGCGGTTCTGGTCCTCGCAGGCGTGGGCATGTCATGGTTTTACGTCGGCTCATGGCAAGGGCTATACGGAACCTCTTATGGCGTGATGCTGCTCGCCAAAATTTACCTCCTGCTGCTGGCCCTGACTCTGGGCGCGTCGAATTTCTTTCTTGTTCGGCGCACCCGGTCGGACGCGGCCCCGGTTCTCGCGCGACTGCGCCGCTTCAGCGAAGCGGAAATCGGGCTGGTGTTCACGGCGATTCTCGCCGCGGCATCCATGACGGCGCAGCCTCCGGCGCGAGACATGGGTGCGGACCAGCTCACTGGCCACGAGATTGCGCAGCGAATGGACTGGCAATGGCCCACGCTGCGCAGCCCGGCCTTCGCGCAGCTTACGCATCGAATTTCAATCAAGGCCGCGCTCCAAAGCGAAGCTTTCGACGGCGGCACAGACAACGACGCGATGGACCGCGCCTGGTCCGAGTACAACCATCACTGGGCGGGGCTGGTCGTGCTGTTCGCGGGACTTATCGCCTTGGTTGCGCGCTTCAAGAGTCAACCCTGGGCGCGAAACTGGCCGCTGCTTTTTATCGCGCTCGCCGCCTTCATTGTGCTGCGTGCCGATCCGGAAACATGGCCGCTGGGTCCGCGACCCTTCTGGGCCAGCTTCGCCGAACCGGAGGTTCTAGAGCACCGCATTTTCGCCCTGCTCATCATTGTGCTAACGGTTTTTGAATGGTCGATTGAGACTGGGCGGCTGCGCTCTCCACGAGCCGCACTCGTCTTTCCGCTGTTGTGCGCCATCGGAGGAGCGCTGCTGCTGACCCACATGCACGGCTTTGGAGAAGACGCAAAGAACGAGACTCTCGTAGAAATGAGCCACGGGGCCATTGCGGTTCTGGGCGCGACAGCGGGCTGGGCGCGCTGGCTGCAGATGCGGCTGCCGCCGGGCAAAGCCTCGCGCCGCGCGGCATGGGTATGGCCGCTGTGTTTCATCCTGATTGGGCTTGTGCTGCTGGATTATCGCGAAGCTTAAGATGAGGGAATGACGGAATCCTTTCGAGACCGGCTGGCCGCCATTGAGGAGCGCATCGCGGCAGCTTGCCGCAGCGCGGGACGCGAGCGCGAG
>DASTXK010000177.1:0-22615 GCA_035765555.1 Acidobacteriaceae bacterium | reverse complement strand
TTCCAGAAGTGGCGGGCGAACTGGTGGGAGAACAGCAGCGAATAGTAGCGGTTGCCGCGGGAAAGCGTCTCGGCCGCGGCCTGGATCGTGGTCCACTCTTTATCAATCTTGTCCTGATACCACTTGCGGAACTCGAAGCCGTTGGCGCGGGCCTGTAAGATTAAGAGAAGGATGAGATCTTTTCTGGTCATTGGATGTCCCGCGCACTGAACAACAGAACACTATACAGGACGGCGGTTCGGCGTCTAAAGTTCCACCTGATTTCGTCTATTGAGCTAAATCGTTTAATTCTATTTCCCCACGTTCGCGTTTGAGAATGCCTTTTCCCGCACGGTCCACCGCCCAACCCGCTGCCTCGACGCGCACTGCGCTGGTGGCGGCGCTCGCGATACTGCTGGCGGCCGCGGCATGGCCGGCCCGCGCGGCAGCACAGAGGGTGGACACGAATCCGCTGAACCGCGACCCGCAGGTCCGGAAAGCGTTTGCCGACTTCTACAAGCTGGATTATGCCCGCGCCCTTACTCAATTTGAGCGCGTGCAAGCGGCGCACCCCACCGACCCAATCGCGACCGACTATGTGCTCTACGTGACGCTCTTTCAGGAGCTGTTCCGGCTGGACTTGCTGGACACCACCTTTTATGCCAATGACGGATTCCTGACCGGCAAGCATACGGTGGTGGAGGATCCAAAGGTCCGCGACCGGGTGAAGGCGCTGGCGGGAAAGGCCATTGACGAGGCGAACACACGGCTCGAAAAGAACCCCAAAGACGTGGACGCGTTGTTTGCCCGGGGCTGGGCCAAGAGCCTTGAGGCCACTTACGATGCGATGGTGGAGCGGAGCTTTGTTTCCGCGCTGAAGCTGGCGTCGAGCGCGAAGAACGATTGCGAGGACGTGCTGGACGCTGATCCGAACTATGTGGACGCCAAGCTGATAACCGGGATTTACCAATACACGGTGGGCGCACTGCCCTTCGGATTCAAGCTGCTGGTTGGCTTTGTGGGCATCCACGGGTCGAAAACGCAAGGAATGGCAATGCTGCGGGATTCAGCCCAACGGGGCGTGCTAACGAGCGTGGAGTCGCGGACCGTGATGGCGCTGTTTCTGCGGCGCGACGCGAAATACAAGAAAGCTCTGGCGATTGATGAGGCGCTGGCAGCGGAGTATCCGAGGAATTTTCTGTTTTGCCTCGAACGCGCCAATGTCTCCAAGGACGCGGGCCAGGGGATGAAGGCGGTCGCGCTTTACGAGGAGCTGATCCGCCAGGCGCAGCGGCCGGGGTACTTCCCTTCGGCGCATCTTGAACTTGCCTACTTTGGCCTGGGCGCCAGCCTGCGGGGGCAGCACCTGTATCAGGAGTCGGTGGACGCTTTCCGGGAGGGCGCGTTCCAGCCAACCACTAGTCCGGAACTGAAGCGGCGCAGCCTGCTGGCAGCAGGCGAGGTCTATGACCTGATGCACCAGCATGACAAGGCCCAGCAGCAGTACGAGGCGGTCATCCGCGCCGGAAGAAACACCACCCAGGGTGACCTTGCCCGCAAGTACCTCGTAGACGCCTACACTGGTAAGTGACGGCTTGCGGGGGAACAAAACCCCGGCAGGCCGCGTACATCCCATCAGGTATCGATTTGGATGGAGGCCGGAAATGGCTGTCTGTACAAAATGCGGAAACTCGATGAATGACGAGGCGCGCTTCTGCTCCTCGTGCGGAACGCCGGTGGGCGCTCCGCAGGCGCAGAACACGCAAAACTATGGTCAGAATTACGGCGCGCATTACGGGGCGACGCGGCTGATTCGTCCACGCGCCGGGCGCATGATTGCCGGAGTGTGCCAGGGGCTGGCCAACAGCTATGCCTGGGACGTGACCTGGGTGCGGGTCATCGCGGTGCTGCTGGCAATCTTCGGCGGAGGCATTGGGCTGATTGCCTATATCGTCTTCTGGATCGTAATGCCGGAGGAGCCGCTGCCGATGCCGCAGGCGCCGGCGTGGCCGCCGCAGGGGACGTAAAGCGCCGGGGCCGCTGGGCTGCTTTTCTGGGCCGTGAGCCCTTTGCGATGAGCCCTGTTTACAAAAGTCTTACACCGCTGCGCTTCTCCTGCTGATACGGTCGTTAATAGGAGACGCAGCGAACCCATGCCCGTAGAATCCCCCACGACCCTCCCTTCGATGCCTTCCACTGCCCCTGTACTCGCGACCGCAAACGGCGCGCCGCGTGCCGAGGTCAAGCTTCCGGCGCTGGGACGTGCCGCGCAGAGCGGCCGCCTGAGCACCATCACCACCCTCTTCATGGTGCTGTTCCATGTGGGGGCCGTCGCGGCCCTGTTCATGTTTTCGTGGACGGCGCTGATCTGTACCGTGGTGCTGTGGATCTGGGCGTCGAATGTAGGCATTGGCATGTGCTATCACCGGCTGCTGACGCATCGCGGCTACAAGACCTACAAGTGGGTTGAGTACCTCATGGCCATCGGCGCGACGCTGTCGCTCGAGGGCGGGCCGATCTTCTGGGTGGCCACGCATCGCGTGCATCATCAGCTCTCCGACCACGAGGGCGATCCGCATACGCCCAACGATGGCGGATGGTGGGCGCACATGGGCTGGATTTTGTGCGGCGTATCAATGCACGCCGAAACGACCATGCTGGGGCGGTATGCTCCGGACCTCGCGCGCGACAAGTTTTATGTGTGGCTCAGCAAATATCACTGGGTCCCGATGGTGGTTACCGGCCTCGCTCTGCTGGCAATCGGCGGATGGTCGGCGGTGATGTGGGGCATCTTTCTGCGCGTGACTCTGGGCCTGCACGCGACCTGGCTGGTGAATTCCGCGACGCACATGTGGGGCTCGCGCCGCTTCAACACCAAAGACCGCTCCCGCAATAGCTGGTGGGTGGCCCTGCTGACCGGCGGCGAAGGATGGCACAACAATCATCATGCGCATCCGGTATCGGCCCGGCACGGGCTGGCCTGGTACGAATTCGACCAGAACTGGATTGGCATTTGCCTGCTCAAGAAGCTCGGCCTCGCCTGGGACGTGAAAGTCGCGCAATACGACAAGAACAATCCCAAGCCCGCCGGAGTGGCGTAAAGCAAAATTCTCCTTCACAAGAATGCCTGAGACCTACAGTGGCCTCAGGCATTTTCGTTTTCACCGCCCGGCATCCGGCATGTGTAAGCTGAAGGGAAGCCCATGCCCGAAGCCTCAAGCTCCCGCAAGCCCAGCCTGCTCGTTGCCGACGACCAGCCGCACATTCTCGACGCGCTGGAGCTTCTGCTCGAGCCCGAGGGGTTCGGCGTGCAAAAGGCGCGCTCGCCCTACGCCGTTCTGGAAGCACTCAAGAGCTGGTCGTTTGACGCGCTGCTGATCGACCTGAACTACACGCGCGACACCACCTCCGGGCAGGAGGGCCTTGACCTGCTGACGCAGATCAAGGCGCACGATTCGCAGATGCCGGTCATCGTAATGACCGCGTGGGCCAACGTGGAACTGGCCGTCGAAGCCATGCGGCGGGGCGCGCAGGACTTTATCCAGAAGCCTTGGGACAATGCCCGCCTGCTTGCTATCCTTCGCACGCAGATCGATCTTCAGCACGCCGTGCGCCGCGCCCAACGGCTTCAGGAAGAAAACCGCATCCTGCGGGCCGAGGGCCTTCCGCAGATGATTGCGACCGCTCCGACGATGCAGCCGGTACTCGAAACCATGGCCCGCATTGGGCCGTCGGACGCCAACGTTCTGATTACCGGCGAGCACGGCACCGGAAAAGAAGTGGTGGCGCAGACGCTGCACGCGCTATCGGAACGCGCCCAGCGGTCGCTGGTCGCCGTGAATACCGGTGCGCTGCCCGAGGGAACTTTTGAAAGCGAGCTTTTTGGTCACGTAAAAGGGGCATTCACCGACGCGCGCACCGAGCGCATTGGACGCTTCGAGTTGGCCGATGGAGGCACACTCTTTCTGGACGAAATTGCCAACATTCCTCCGCGCCAGCAGGCGAAGTTGCTGCGCGTGCTCGAGACCGGAGAACTGGAGCGCGTGGGATCGTCGAAGACCCGCCGCGTGGATGTCCGCGTGCTCTCCGCGACGAATGCCGACCTTCATGCCGAGGTTGAGGCCGGACGCTTTCGCCCCGACCTTCTCTTCCGGCTCAACACGGTGGAAATTCATCTGCCGCCGCTGCGCGAGCGCCGCGAAGATGTTCCGCCGCTGGCCGCGTATTTTCTGGCGCGCTATGCGCAGCGCTATCGCAAGCAGATGGAGGGTCTCGACCCGGCGGCGATTCAGGCGATGCTGCAATACGCGTGGCCCGGAAATGTCCGCGAGCTTGACCACACAATGGAGCGCGCTGTGCTGATGGCGCGCGGGCCGCGCATTGAAGCCGCCGATCTCGGACTCAGCACGCCCCCGTCGCGTTCCGCCGCACCCAGCCTCGAAGAGATGAGCCTTGAGTCGGTGGAGAGTATTCTGATTCGCAAGGCGCTCGCGCGCGCCGCCGGAAACGTTAGCCAGGCCGCCGACGCGCTCGGCCTGAGCCGCGGCGCGCTCTACCGGCGCATGGAAAAATATGGCATCCAGGCCAACCATCCAGAGTAAAGGCCGCGCGGAACCGCTCCGCTTCGAGGTCCGCCTTCGCGTTTACAGCGGCGTGCTGTGCGTCCTGATTCTCGGGCTGCTGACCGCGCTGCTGTTTGCGCTGCATCTTTCCGTCGCATCGGTCGCCAGCATCTTTGTGGTGGTTGCGCTCGCTTTGCTGCTGGCCGTCACCGCTTTCATGGACAAGGTGATTCGCCCGCTGCAAACGCTGGCCAATGTGGTGGCGGCGCTGCGCGAAGAGGACTACTCCTTCCGCGCCCGTGGCGCGCGCTCCAATGATTCTTTCGGCGACCTTGCCATTGAGATCAATGCGCTGGCGGACATGCACCAGAGTCAGCGCCTCGGCTCACTTGAAGCTGCCGCGCTCTTCCGCCGCGTTATCGCCGAGTTGGATGTGCCGGTGCTCGCCTTCGATCAAACCAACCGGCTGCGGCTGGTCAATCCCGCCGCCGAGCGGCTGTTCCACATCAACGCCGCGCGCGACCTTGGACGCGCCGCCGCCGACCTGAATCTTGTAAGGCTCATCGCCGCAAGCGAACCCGGCAATGCCGGCGAAGCTGTCATTCAGATTGACGACGGGCTCGCCCGCGCGCCTTCCCGCTGGATGGTCCACGCCAGCCCGTTTCGCCAGCGCGGCGTTCCTCACACGCTGTTCCTGCTTTCCGACGTGAGCACCGCACTGCGCGAAGAGGAGCGCGTCGCGTGGCAGCGGCTCATCCGCGTGCTCGGCCACGAAATTTCCAATTCGCTCGCGCCCATCAAGTCCATTGCCGGAAGCCTCCGTTCGCGACTCCCACAGGAGATGAACGGGTCGCTTCCGGACTTTGAACGCGGGCTGGAAGTGATTGAAGGCCGCGCCGAATCGCTCAACCGATTCGTGCAGGCTTACCGCCAACTCGCGCAGCTTCCCCGCCCAGTGCTGCGGAGGGTTCCGGTCCAGCCGCTGCTGGAGCGGGTCATCAGCCTCGAACAGCGGCTGCCTGTGGAGTTGAACCGCGTCCACGACGCTGAGATTGTCGCCGATCCCGACCAGCTTGAGCAGCTTCTCATCAACCTCGTTCGCAATGCAGTGGAGGCCGCCTTCAGCGCGCGCGAAGCATCCATCGCGCAGACCATTGCGGCCAGGGCCACGCCGTCGTCAGGACAGGTCGCGCTCGCGCCCGCTGTCTCGATTGAAGCCGCGCCGCGCGATGGATTTCTTTCCATCGTGGTTGCCGACAACGGGCCCGGACTCACGAATCCCGGCAACCTGTTTGTGCCCTTCTACACCACGAAAAAATCCGGGAGCGGAGTGGGATTGGTCCTCGCGCGGCAAATCGCTGAAGCGCATTCCGGCACGCTGGAGTTGCGCAATCGCGCCGACGCGCAGGGCTGCGAAGCGGTGGTGAGGATTCCGCTGGCGTAGATATAAGTTCAAAACAAAAAGGCCCGAGAGAAATCTCTCAGGCCCTTGTCCTTTCTCTTTCCTTTTTAGTGCGTAGTGTTCGCGGGGTCGCGGTTGTCGTCGCGGCGGTGCAGCGTCGGTGTGTCGTCGCCGGCGCTCGGGCTGTTGGGATTGTCGTTCACGCGCCGCAGCGAAGGCTTGTGGCTGTCCCGGTTGTCGTGCAGGCGGCGCTTGTTCTCAATCCGCGCAAGCCGCGCCTTCACCTGATTGAACTCCGAGGTGTTCTCGAGGTATTCGGCCTTCGGCGGCAAAATCGACGCGATCTCCTGCTGGGACTTCTCAATGCGGTCGGGCGTTTGCGGATGGTCGGAGAACACTTTGGCCACCGCACCCGGCTTGTGTTTCTGCAGGTCTTCAATTTTCTCGAAGAACGTGATCAGCGCCTCCGGATCGTACCCGGCACGATACATATATTGAAGGCCGAGGTAGTCCGCCTGCGCCTCAAAATCGCGCGAGAACTTGAGGAACGTGACAGGAATCGCGATGCTCGACGCCTCGTAAATTCCATAGCCCGTCCAGCCGCCGATGAACACCATCGGGGCGATGCTCGCGATTTGCAGGTAGTGCATGCGCGTCATTTCACGCAGCGCGTGGTGCGCACAAACATGGGCCGTCTCGTGCGCCATGACACCGGCCAGTTCCGCTTCATCGTCCGCCGCCAGAATGAGGCCCGAGTTCACAAAAAAGTATCCGCCGGGCAGCGCGAAAGCGTTGATTTCATCCGAGTCCAGCACCTTGATGGTGAACGGGACCTTGCAGTCGGAGTTCTTCACAATGTTCTGGCCGATGCGGTTCACGTACTCGGAAACCACCGGATCGGTAATGATGTGGCTTCCCTTCTCCACTTCCATCGCGTACTGCTTGCCCATCTTGATGGCCGTCTCGGTGGAATACCAGTTACCCAGGCCGCGTCCGCCGATGTCCCGCTCGCCCACCGCGTTTACGTCCTCAATGCTGCCCTTCTTCACGCCGGGCATGGTCTGGCCTTCTTCATAGTTGCCGGTTGGCGTGATGGAAGCCGCTTCCGTGGCAGAGGGCTTCGACGCGGGTTGAATTGACGGCGCGGCAGGGGGGGCCTTTTTCGCGTCGGTCTTGTCCTGGGTCGTCGAGGGCGCGGTCGCGGCTGGGGCCTGCGCGGGCTTTTGCGCGTCGGGAGCAGGCGTCTGAGCCTGCGGCGGGGGCGCTGAAGGTTGCGTTGTCGTCTGCGTTTGCGCGGGCTGCGCTGCGGGCGTAGTCGTCTGCGCCTGCGTCGCCGTTACGGCGAATGTCGCAAAAGCCGCCAGCGCCAGCGACCGAAGATAAGGGGAAATTTTAAAATCAGCCATGGGAGACTCCGAAAACAGACGGACCTCTCTTCGTTAGACGCTTTCCGCCCGCTTTTTGTCAATCAGTGGGATGCCCGCGCCAGGGTCGCCCGCTTTGCCGCCGATTCCACCGGATACGCTAGGGTGCCGCTGATCTGGACAGGGGTGGGGCCGTTTTGCGCCACGCGCGCAGCCGGGGCGCCGCCGGTCCACTCCAGATTGAGCCTGCGATTAAAGCCGATGGTCCCTCGCGCCGGCCCTCGGGTGAGCGTAAGCGCCTCATTTCCAATGGTTCCCGCCGCAGTCCATTGCGTCCTGTGGCGGGTAGGGTGCTCGGGGCGAGCACCTTTCCAGCTTCCGCCCCAGGCTCCACTCACCAGGAAGCGGAAATCTCCGGTGGCCGAGGACGCCAGGTCCGAGGTTCCGTGCAGGTCCAGCTTCATCTGGCCGTCAAGGGTACCGGTGCCCCAGTTTTCCCGGAACAAAGCCCCCGCCTCGGTCAATTTCACACCGCTCGCCGCAATATCCAGAGCGTATTGCGGGCCGCCGTCGGTCTTGGTGATCGCACCCGTCGCGTGCGCCGAGCCGCCAAGCCCGCTCGCGTCCAGCGAAAGAATATTCAGCTTATGGTCGCGCACCGCGATGGCCGCGCTCGCGTTCGTGAGCCGCAGTTTGCCTATGGTGAGCGTGCCCGCGTGGAGCGTCCCGTTCAGTACCGGCCACGGGGGAGGGGCCGACTCTACCCGCGAAAGAATGGCCGTGATGAATTTGCCGTGTCCCTCGCCTAGCAGCGCCCGCGCCAGCTCCGCCACATTCAGCGTGGGAAAATCCAGGTTCACTTCCTCCGCGCATCCAGCCGGGTCGGCGCACGTAGCCGGATAACTCACCGATCCCTTGGCCGCAATGCCCCGCACGGAGATGCTCGCGTTGGACCAGGTGATGTTTTGGCCTCCAATCTGCGCCGTCGCCGACGCAATCTCAACCGGCTCGGGAAGCCATTTGGGCTGCGCCTGTGAGTGCTGGAGCCGCACCCACCCCTGCGCCTGCTCCGCCGCGCTGGTCCCATCAAGATTCACCGGCGGAATCCACGGCCCGGCGAAGGTGAGGTTCGTCTGCGCCGTGCCCTTGGCCGCCAGCCCGTCCAGCGCGTTCAGTTGGCTGAAGTCGCGCGCCAAAGGAAGCAGCCGCGCCACCGAACTTTCTCCGGAGAGATGCAGGCTGAATCCGGCGCGCGAAAACTGCCCCGAAACCGCCATGGGAGTGGCCGCTCCCGCGTCGAACGTTGCCGGCTCCAGCAGGACTACATTCCGGCCCGAGCCCGCTACGGGTTCTTGCTTTGGTGTCCGGCTGCGGCGGCCATGCCGCGCGTACCTGGAGGTCTTCTCAATCTCTGAAGGGGTCGCAAAATGCAGCGCCGCAAATGTAAAAGGACGGTCCACATTCGCAAGTTGCAGCGAAACCTTGTCGGCTACGGCTTGGCCCGTGAGCGCCTCCTCCGGCGCGGAGGCCACATCTTTTCCCGCCGACGGCCCCCAATCGAACTCGCCGTTAATGGTCCCTTTTGCGTCCACCAGCCCCGGCAAACCGCGCCGCATCAGGCCCAGCAAATCCACTACAAACGAAACCGGAGTGTGGTTGATTTCGAGCTTCAGCTTCGGCTTTGGATTCGTCAGGTCCGGCACCGCACCGGTCAGCAGCAGATGCCCGTCTCCGCTTGGCCAAAGGCAGGTCAGGTTGTCCAGCGAGCGCGTCGGATGATGAAATTCCGCGTTGCAGCGCGCGTCAATATTGAAGTGGGTCAGCGGAGTAAATTCCAGCCGGTGCGCGTCCGCGACACGCAGCCGCGACCGCAGCGTGAGGTCCCGCATGTCGCCCGTAATGTCCGCGTCGGCACGCAGGTCGCCTCGCCATCCGCTGTCCTCGCCCAGCACCAGGCTGCTCACCTGCCCCATTTGCGCGCCCGTCCACTCAAGGTGCAGCTTCAGCGGCAACTGGTCGAGCGACTCGGCCCGCGTTACGGAGCCATCCATCTTCACCGTGCCGGTGTCGGCAAGGTCCAGGTCAAGATCGGTCCGCACGGGCTGCGCCTCAAATCGGATGCGCCACCGGTCCGAAGCCGCCAGCCACACGGAAACATCGGCGTTGAAAAAGGAAAACGCCTTCTTCTCCTCGCCTTCCTTAAAGTTGATTCGCGCGCCGCTGAACTGGATGTAAGGGAACCGTGGAGTCGCGCTCGGATGCCGCTGCCCTGTGGGGGCGGTCGCGGTGCGTGAGGCCTGCAACAGCAGCGAGGAAAAATTCCAGCGCCCGCCCGGGTCCCGCGCAAGGTTCACGCTGGCATTTTCCAGATCGATGCGGCCAATTTCCAGCCGCTCGCGCCACAGCGACGACAGGCGCGGATACACCGTGACCTCGGGCGCAAGCAACAGCGGCTCGGCCCCAAAAGCCGGGTCCTCCTCAACGGCAAAATTATGGATGACCAGCCCCGGCAGCGGGAACAGCGTAAGGTTCACCGAACCCAGACTCACCTGATGCCCCAGCGCGCGCGCCAGGCTTTCGGAAACTGTGCGGTGGTAGCGGCCCAGGTTGATCAGCGGAAGCAGCAGCCCAACCACAATCACCACCGCTATGGCGATAAAAATCCGCCACACGCGCCGCTTTTTCCGGGCGCGAGTCCCCGCCTCACTTGCCTGAACGCCCTCGAGGGGTCCGCTCATCACAACCCTTTATCGCACCACGTGGAATGTCCGCGACCAGCGCGTGTCGCCGAAGAAGTGCAGGACAACATGACCAATGGACCCGATCCGCGCCGTCAGGCTGGTCTGCCCATAGTCGGCTTCCGTTGACTTGAATGACCAGTAGACCAGCAACGGACGGCCCACGATATTCGCCCTCGGCACAAAGCCCCAGTAGCGGCTGTCCAGTGAAAGCGGCCTGTTGTCGCCCATGGCGAAGTAGTAGCCCTTGGGCACCACAAGATCACCGTTCTGGATATGGCTCGGCAATTCCAGCGCCCACTCCGCCGTCACGTCCGAATCCATAGGCGGCCGTACATCGGGAAAGTCATCGCGATACTGTATGAACTCCTGCGCCACCTGCGCGTATGGCTCATGCTGCGCCACGCCGTTCACGTACACCGTCCCGTTCACCAGATGAATATGGTCTCCGGGCACCCCAACCACGCGCTTGACCAAATAAAGATACTGCCCGTTGTCCATCACCGGCTTGTAGAAGACGATGATGTCTCCGCGTGAAACGTCGCGGTAATGGATGAACTTCGCCCATTTCGTCTTTGGAGCCAGCGCGATGCGGTTCACCAGAACGTGGTCGCCGACCAGCAACGTCTTCTCCATCGAACCGGAGGGAATGGCGAAATTCTGGAAGATGAACGTCAGTACGAACAGCGCAATGACCAGCACTCCGCAGATCGACGCGAAGGCTTCGAGCGGTGTCTCTTCCTGTTTCTTTTTCGGGGTGGCGGGCTGGCTTTCCTGGCTCTGCTCCATCGTTTCGGCTTACGTCTCCTTTAGGGCCTGCTAACGCTATTAGGGCGAGCAGCGTTGCGAGCCAAAATTTGGACAGGCGAGGCGGAGTCCGCGGGCTGTGGCGGGACCACAGTCAAGGACGACAACGAAGTATGGCCGGATTTTGGCCGCAACCCGAAGGGAAAGGGCGAATTTTCCCGATTGCTTCGTCCCTCGTCGCTAAAATACACCCGGTATTTGTCGCTCCTCACTTCTCGCACTCGAAAAAATTCGCTTCTTTCGCTGCCGTCCCTAATAGGGTTAACAGGCCCTTATCCCGCTTCAACGCACCACGCGCAAAATGCGCGTCCAGCGGGCAAAATCCACTATCCGGTCCAGGGGTCCTTCGTGTTCAAGTTTACCATCCTGCCGCGGAACAACCTGTTGCGCGGCGGCCCCGCCGTGGATTCTCGGACCGCGCAAAACACTGGCGGAATTCTGCCGCAGAGAGAAATAAATCAGGAGCGGACGCCCCACGATATTGCCTCGCGGCACAAAGCCCCAGTAGCGGCTGTCGCGGCTGTCGTTGCGGTTGTCGCCCATCACAAAGTACTCGCCCGCCGGGACCACCACGTCGCCGCCGACCTCGTCCTTCCGCATCTCGCCCCACCAGTGGACATCCACGTCGGGATCGGTATAAACCGCGCCCGGAAAGTTGTCGCGGAAGTTGTCGGGCCAGGCAGGCACCTTCAACACATAAGGCTCCATCAGCGCCTGCCCGTTGCGGTAGACCACTCCGTTTTTCAAATGAATCCGGTCGCCCGGAACGCCGATCACGCGCTTCACCACGTGCTCCGAGGCGTCGAGCGGGAAGTAAAAAACAACAACGTCTCCGCGCCGAACGGGCTGGTACGGAAGCAGCCACGCAAAGGGGCCAGCCGGGCCGTAAGTCGCCTTGTTGACCAGAAGAAAATCACCCACCAACAGCGTCTGCTCCATCGAAGCGGAAGGAATGCGGAACGGCTGCACGATAAACGTAATGACGAAAATCGCAATCGCCAAAAGCAGCGCCAGCGATCGCGCGCTCTCAATCAGAGAAAGCAGCGCGAAGTGCCCTATCCGCTGCGCGGGAACCGGGGCCGTCCCGGTCTCTTGCGCCGTATTTGGCGCTGGGGTCAAGGCGTTTTCTCCGAGGGCGCGCGCAGCCTGGTGATGGCCCGCCGCGCCGCCTCCTGTTCGGCTTTCTTTTTGGTGCTGCCAACGCCCCGCGCCAGCGCCTTGCCGCATGCGCCGTCGTGCTCGCGCGCAAAAACCTCCACAAGAAAACGCTTGCGATGGTCCGGCCCGCTCTCGGCCTTCAGGGCATACTCCGGCTGGCTGTGGTTGCGGGCCTGCAACATCTCCTGCAGGGCCGACTTGTGGTCCGCAATGCCGCCCACGCCGCGCATCTGGTCGCGCAGCGCAGAGGCCGAAGGCTCCACAACTTCGCGCGAGACGAACGCCCGCGCCGTCTCCATTCCGCCGTCGAGATAAAGGGCCGCCATCACCGCTTCGATGCAGTTGGCCAGCAGCGCGGACTTCTTGCGCCCGCCGCTGCGCTCCTCGCCGCGGCCCAGCAGCATGTATTCGCCCACGCCCAGCCGCGAGGCCACCTGCGCCAGATGCCTGCGGCTCACCAACTCCGAACGCAGCCGCGTCAGCTCGCCCTCATGCAGCTCGGGATAGCGCCGGCACAGATCCTCCGCCGCCAGAAAACCCAGCACCGCGTCGCCCAGAAACTCAAGCTGTTCGTTGTCCGATTGGGGATCATTCGCTACCGGCGCGTCCGGCTCAGCCAGCCGCTTCTCATACGCCAGCGAGCGGTGCGTGAGCGCGCGCCGCAGCAGTTCCGGATGCGCGAACCTGTGCCGCAGCAGCGCCTCGATTCCTTCTGTGGGTTTCTCCTTCAAGGCTGCCGTCCTCCGCTTCTGCGGATCTAATGCGGTTGCGTGCTGGATGGGGCTGGTGTGGGCGCGCTGGAAGCCGAGCCATCCGTCTGGGCCTGAGGGCTATTGTCCTGTGGACCATTGTCCGCTTGCGGACCAACGGTGCCGTCCGGCGGAGGCTCACCCGGAAGCGTGAACGGCTTCTTCAGACCGCTCTCGGCGGCTTCCTTCGTGTCCGGCTGACCGTCCCGCGCCGCTAGCGCCAGCTTGTACTCCGCAATGGCCTGGTCGCGCTCCTGCTGCACGTCCAGAATCCGCCCCAGATAAATATGCGACCACGCCAGCAGGCGGGCGTCGTGCCCCAGCTTCACCGACTGCTGAAAGGCCGCGACCGCGTCCTCCATCTTGCCGTTCATCAGGTCCGCGCGGGCCAGAATAAAGTTCGCGCGCGCCGGGTCCGCATCGTGCTGCTTCAGCGCCTTTTCGGAAAGCGCCGCCGCCGTCTGCCCGTCACCCTTCTCAATTGCCATCTCGGCGCGGTCCAGACCCGTCGGCCTGATCGGGGCCTCCTGCACCACGTCCGAGCTTCCCTGCTGAGTGAACTCAATGTGCTTCACATGGCTCACTTCCTGGGGAACGTCCATGCCATAGACCATCTGCCCGATGGTCTCCTTAAAGCTCGTCGGGGTCTTCTCAAACGCGATGAGTTGTTTGTAGAAGTATTCTGTCAGCACGAAGCCGTCGGTCATCGAGTGGTCGACCGACTCCTGCCGAATGGCCGCGTCCTTCGCCAACTGCGCATTGTGAATGCGGTAGGCCTGGTCCAAATCGTTACGCGAAATGTTCGCCGGAATCGGCTTCAGGTCTACGCCCGTGGGCATCGTCCGCGCCTCAATGGCCCGGATCATGCACTCCACTACCAGCGAAAGAATGTCCGCCCGGTAGCGATAATCAATCGGGGCCTCCTGCACAATCTTCAGAAACGGCTCCAGGCGGTCAATGGCAATCGAGCGCGCATAGATCAGCGGCTCAACTTCATAGTGCAGATAGGTGTGCCGAATCTCGTGCATGTGCAGCGAATCGTCTTTGGCCGGGGACGCCACCGCGATATAGTTGCTGCCGTAAATGCGCGCGTTCGTTTGCGCCGGAGAAAGCATCGGGGCCAGCACCACCAGAAAACGCCGGTTCGTGTAGGTGCTGGCCGGCATCTTCAGATAGAAGTTCGTGTCCACGATCATCTTGGTCAGGGGATCGTGCAGGCGGTCGACAATCGCCTGATAGGCGTCCCGGTTCGAGAGCCAGATCACGTGCAGGTTAATGTCTTCCGCGAACTTCCGGACCAGCGGCAGAATCCCTTCCACCGTCGTCGAATCCGGAGGCATCTCGGTCTCGTCCACGCTGGGCTTGAGCGCCGGAGGGGCAGTTACATACAGCGCCAGCGAAACATACTGCGCTAGGTCGCGGCCCGCCTCGGCCAGATGATGCTGGTCAATAAAAAGGCAAAGCGCGTCGCGGTCGTTCCGGGCCTGCGCCGACTGCTGCGTGGCCTGGTTTACCTGCTGGCGTACATGCAGCCGAACGGGGTTCGAGTCGGCCAGCCCGTTGTCGTATCCGCACGCATTGAGCGCCACGGCAATGTCAAAGAGCGCCTCGCTGGTCTGGAGGCTGAAAGACGGCCCCGCCGGATCAATCAGCGCCGGAGGCTTCGGTGACGGAGGAAGCTGATTCTCTGGCAGCGTCGCCTTCTTCTGCGCGCGCGCCACCGGGGCAACCGCCATTGCAACCGCGATGAAGGGGACCAGAAACCGCACTGAATATTTGGACGAAAACCGCATAGGAAACATCAACGAAGCCCGCAAAAACATGACAACAGGAGGGATCATTCCGAGTGTAAGCGCGGGTAGGGAGCGGGTCAAACGGTGCCCACAATGTTCAGAGAGTGACGACATTCAGGCCGGGAATGCGCCGGAAATGACGAACGTTCAGAGTGGCAACATCGAACCCGAGTTGTAAGGCGGTTACTCCGATGACTAAGTCCTCGAAGGCGATGGTATTGCCGATTGCAGCCTGCTGGCCCTCAATACGGCCGACCATCCTGGCCATTTCAGTTGTTACTGGATGTACAGGGGTATCACTGCACAGCCGGTCGATGAATGCCAGTCTTCGCTCTTTGCCCGCATTCTCTTTCGCCCGGTATACGCCGTGCATCAACTCGGCAATGGTAATTACAGAGAGTCCAATATCCACTTCGCCGTGGCTGGCCCGTATTTGCTCGAGTATTTGTCGGACACTGTGGCCACGGCGTTCCGCGGCGATAACAACGCTGGAGTCTAGAATCAGTCCCACGCTGGCGGATTCCAAGGCTTACGGTTTTTAATAATTTCCTCGACGTCAGCGGCAAAGTCCGGATCGAGAATGGGGGCCTCTCCCGTTTCTTCTTCATGCTTCTTCGCGAGCGCAATGTAGTCGGAGATCGTGCGGCTCGGCGGAGCGGGAGCGTGCAACACCGCAACGGCCAGCGGCCCGTCTTCAATCACCACTTCCGCGCCAGCGCGCACCCGGGCCATCAGCCCTGCGAAATCGCGTGCCGCCTCGGCCTCGGAAATGTGGATCGTCGCCATACCCTGATGATACCCCGAATCCGGCTTTCTCCCCCGCAAAACAGCGCTTTGCCCCCCTCGCGGCAACGCCCTCGCGCGCGCTCCACTCTTACTTAGTAAAAGCACGCACAACAGGAGCGCATTGCCATGAAGAAGGATTCACTATCCGGAAAGAGAATCGCATTTCTTGCCACCGACGGAGTGGAGCAGGTCGAGCTGACCGAACCGAAAAAGAACCTCGAAGATGCCGGAGCGACCACCGAGATCATTTCGCCCAAATCAGGCGAAATCAAAGCATGGAAGTTCAAGGAATGGGGCGACAAGCTCAAGGTCGACAAGTCGCTCGACGACGCTGACCCCGAAGACTACGACGCCCTCGTGCTGCCGGGCGGCGTCATCAACCCAGACCATCTCCGCATGGAGCCCAAGGCGGTCCAGTTTGTGAAGGACTTCGCCCGCACTGGCCGCACCATCGCCGCCATCTGCCACGGCCCCTGGACTCTGATCGAAGCGGGCCTCGTCCGCGGCAAGAAGATGACCTCGTGGCCCTCTCTCAAGACCGACCTGAAGAACGCCGGCGCCACGTGGGTCGATGAGCCTGTGGTCAAGGACGGTAATCTTGTCACCAGCCGCAAGCCCGACGACATCGACACCTTCAGCCGCGCCATCATGGACAGCGTCGTGCCTATCGGCGAAGCCGAGCCGCAGCGGCTAAGGGCGGCGTCGTAGCGAAATGAGGGCGCGCCAGCTGGCGTGCCCTCGAAACTTCACCCTGGCTGGAATAATGAACGCGCCCGTATCAGCAGCCAGAAAATGGCTATGAACATCAATGTGCCGCTGATCGCCCCGATAATGATTGTTTGATCCGGCATTAGTTGGATTGTGCTGCGCATTGGAAAGGCGTGGAACATTCGCGCGAAAATTTCCTGCTGGTAGCTCCCGATGGCAGCGCGATTGGCTGGAACCACCAACGCAAGCTCGGATATTACCCCCAGCGCGTTAAACACCAGGGCGGCTATCCAGGCTACCTTCATGCGACGAACCAGACCGGTGGCGATTCCAATGCCGATTGCGGACGTAATAAGCAGAAACAGCGCCGCCGGAGTTCCATGGAAAATATGTCCGAGAAAAAACAGCGGCAAATGCAGGAATGCGCAAACGAGTCCGGACACCGCGCCCAGGATGTATAGAGCAGCGAGGCAGTTTACAAGAATTCCAATGGCGCTGTGCCTCTGAACATTCGGATCAATCCACATCGACGGCGGGGAAGCCACTCCGTTTCGACGGAGCGCGCCATAGGCCGTAAAGACGGCCCTAACGCGACGAAGGTTGAAATAGACCAGCCACCAGACCCCGATCAAACCCACGCAGAAATAAAACGCGGCGGTACCAAGCAGCACGATTTTCATTGTTCCGGGAGGAAGTCCAGGGCTGCTTTGCGGAACCATGGATTGGCCCAAAGCCGCGACCACGGACGATAGTGCTCCGAGCAGTGCGAACAATGCGACCAGCCCTCCCAGGATGAGGATGCTGATACGCGCCCATTTCCTCACACGAAACAGCCCCACCACAGTCCATACGCAGAAGCCGGAGATCAGCAATGTAAGCACGCCAATGCCGATCCCAATCATCTTTATTGCCGGAAACTGTGCCGTTTCAGGCGAATGAATGAATGTGGAAACAAGCACCATCATCGCTCCAGACAACAGGCCCATGCAGGTCATGAGCGCCAATGCGATGGCGGCAAGAATCAGTCCAATTGGACGCCGAGGCGCGGGCAACGGTAGGGTCGGCGCTGGAGCGGAAGCGCTCATCAATTCACCTCCACAAACGCGGCAGTGGTACGCAAGCGCAAGCATAGCAAAATTACTTGAATATGCCGGAAAAAACCTTCTCCGCTGACTGCTTTTTCAGTCGCCCGCCCATAGCTACTCTCCGAACAGATTCGTCTCATTCGGTTTGGCCGCTGTGGGGTCGGGTTTCTTCGCTCCCGCTTCGGCGGCGATGCCCGGCGGCAGAGCGCTGGCTCCGTGCGTCCCGAATACGCGCAGCGGATCGCCCGGCAGCAGGTGGTTCTCTTCCAGCGCGAGCCGAATTCGCCGCTGCGTCTCGCGCATGGCCGCCCACTGCTGGTTGGCGCGCGTGCGCAACTGCACGGGATAGATCACCTGCGATCCCTTGATCGCGTCGACGCCCAGCAGCGTTGGGTCGGCCAGGAAAACGTCGCGGTAGGCGGGGTCTTCCCTCACGCCCATCGCCACTTTCCGCAGCAACGCCATCACCTTGTCGGGATCAGCCGAGAAGTCCACCGAAACGTTAATGGTCGCCACGGAAAAGCCGCGCGTCAGGTTCGCCACCGTCGTGATCTGCGAGTTGGGAATCACGTACATCGTGCCGTCGGCGTCGCGCACCATGGTCCGACGCAGGGTCATGCCTTCCACCGTGCCGCCCAGCCCAGCCAGCTTCACCACGTCGCCCACGCCGAACTGGTCTTCCACCAGAATCAGCACGCCGTTCAGGCAATCTTTCACAATGGTCTGCGCCGCCAGGCCGATGGCGACTCCGGCCACTCCGGCGGAAGCCAGCAGCGGCCCCAGCCGGAAACCCAGCAGCGGCAGAATCTCCAACGCAGCGACAAAAATAATGATCCCGATGCCTGTTGCCCGGATCACTCCCGTCACGGTCCGCACCTGCGAAATATGCGACGGTTTCGCCGAGTGACGCTCCGCCACGTGCAACACCCGCGTGGTGATGAGCTTCATGATCCACATCATGATCCAGGCGACAATCAGGATCACCACGATCTTGGGCAGCGCCTCGCGAACAAAGCCCTGAAGGTCCACCATCCACTTTTTGCCGATCAGGCTGAAGAAGCCCCCGCCGTCCTGCGCCAGCGCGGCCCAAATGAATTCCTTTTGCATCGAAATAATCATCGCCTCATAATTATCCGGCAGAAGTCCGTACTGGAGGGCGCAATGCAAATCCATCTGGAAAATTCTTCCGGCGGCCCCGCAAAATTTTTGTCCTGCCTCACCGGATTTTACGGTTTCCTCGCCCTTGCTATCTGCCTCGCGCTCTGCCCCGCCCCAGCCCACGCGCAACAACAAACCCCGCCTCAGATCGGGTTTCCAGCGTCTCCGGGAGCTTCTCCGGAAGTCCCCAAAGACCCCGCGCTCCGCCACATGATGCACAAAATGGAAAAAGAGCGGAACGTCAATCGTCAGAAGAAAATCGAGGCCGACACCGCGCGTCTGCTGGATCTTGCCAAGGAACTCCACGCCGCCGTCGTGAAAAGCAACAAGAACACACTCTCCATCGATGTGGTCAAGGATGCCGACGAGATCGAGAAGCTCGCAAAATCCATCAAGGAAAAAATGCGCGACGGGAATTATTAGAAACAGGGCCCAGGAATCAGGGCTGAGTAATCAGGGCTCAGGAATCAGGGCTCAGAAATCAGGGCTCAGAAATTAGGGCTGAGGGATTAGAAGACAAATCGCCCACCATCGTGCCCCTTTCTATGGCCGCTGACGCCTTAACCCTGTACCCTGAACCCTGTACCCTGAGCGCATGAGTCCTGCCCGCCAATTCCCCGTCCTGATTACCGCGGAGCAAATCGCCCGCCGGACCGCCGAAATCGGTCGCCAGATTGACGCGGACTTCACCGGGGAAAAAGTCCTGCTGGTTGGGGTGCTCAAAGGCGCGGCCGTTTTTCTCGCCGATCTTGCACGCCACATCTCCATCGACTGCACCTTCGACTTTGTGGCCGTCGCCAGCTATGGCAAGGCGCAGCACTCCACTGGAGCCGTCAAGCTCATTAAAGACCTCGACCAGCCCAGCGAAGGCCGCAACCTTATCCTTGTGGAAGACATCCTCGACACCGGGCTTACGCTCGTCTTCCTGCGCAAGCTGCTGATGCAGCACCGCCCCCGCTCCCTCAAAATCGCAGCGCTGCTCGACAAACCCTCGCGCCGCATTGAAAAAATCGAGGCCGATTACGTCGGATTCACCATCCCCAACCGCTTCGTGATCGGCTACGGAATGGATTACGCCGAGCGCTTCCGCAACCTGCCGGACATTCGCGTAATGCCCCCGGATTTCCCCGAATAGGCCGCCCGCAGCGGCTGCTTGTACCAAAATATGTGCGAAAAAAGGACTTCCCCGCAAAATATTGCTTGATCTGACCCTTTACCTCATGGTAACTATCAGCCATCACTTCATTCCTCACCCGTACCTGTGCACCTTACAGACCAGGACGGGGAAGTGTGGTTGAAAGGCGCTTTGAATGAACATTGGGTTGATGATCCGAAGCTATCGTCTGCAACGAGGAATGTCTCAGGGAGATATTGAAAAGCGCACCGGCCTCCTCCGCTGTTATCTTTCCCGCGTTGAAAACGGCCATACCGTCCCCTCGCTCGACACGCTGGGCAAAATCGCCCACGCGCTCGATGTTCCGCTGGCCCAGTTCTTCAGCGACGGCGCACTGGAAAACGGCCTCGACGGACCTCGCCTTGATGATGAAGAACTCCGCTTCCTCACCCAGGTCCGGCGATACTCCACCAATCTGAACGAGGGCGACCGCAAGCTGCTGCTGGCCATGGTGAAGAAGTTCGCCGCCACCGCCGCGCGCTGAGGGCTGAATGGAAGCGCTGCGTAGCTCGTTGCTGCCTCCAGGAAATTTCCGGCATCCTTCACCGCGTTCAGTGCAGAATCCTAAAGCCGTGTTCCCCACACAAGCCAAAAGCGGGCTTGTGTCCACCCCACGAACGAAGACCTGTTCGCGGGGACCCCGGTGTGGGCCACCCGCCGATTCCCTCGGTACAATCACGGAAGAGAATTCTATTGAAGAGTATTTCCACCGCGCCTTTCCTGCTGCTGGCGCTCGCCCTCCCTGCGCTGTGTTATTCGCAGATGAACATGGGACAAATGGGCCACATGGAAGGCATGGGACAGCAGCATCAACACGCGCCGACTTTCGTTCAAACCATTGAGGCTCACACCACCTCCGGCACCAGCGTTGAGCCGAACTCCACGCCCGCGCCCATGCTCATGACCGAGCGCGGCAAGTGGATGCTCATGTTCCACGCCAACACCTTCATTGTCGATACCCAGCAGAGCGGCCCGCGCGGCCAGGACAAATTCTTCTCCACCAACTGGTTGATGCCCATGGCCCAGCGCGATCTGGGGCCGGGGCACCTGACCCTTCGCGCCATGCTCAGCCTGGAGCCGGCCACCGTCACCCGCCGCCGCTATCCGCTGCTGTTCCAACTTGGAGAAACCGCCTATGGCCGCCCCATTGTTGACGGCCAGCACCCGCATAATTTCCTCATGGAGCTTGGCGCACTCTACGATTGGCGGCTGGGCGGCAATACCCTGCTCTCGTTCTACGCCGCGCCCGTCGGCGACCCGGCCATTGGCCCCACCGCCTACCCGCATCGCGCCTCGGCCATGGAGGACCCTCTGGCCGCGCTCGGGCATCATCAGGAGGACTCCACCCACATCGCCGACGACGTCGTGACGGTCGGCATTACGCACGGCATCGCGCGCATTGAAGCCAGCGGCTTTCACGGACGCGAGCCGAACGAGCATCGCTGGCAGGTGCAGCAGGGCGCTATTGATTCATGGTCCACGCGGCTCACACTCCAGCCGGGACAAAATTGGAGCGGCCAGTATTCCTACGCCTTCATCCACAGCCCCGAAGCGCTGTTCCCCGCCGAAAACCAGCGCCGCATGACCGCGTCCATCATGTACAACCGGCCCTTCCGCGACAGCACTAAGGGAAACTGGACCTCCTCGCTCGTCTGGGGACGCACCCGCACCGGCGACCATAACCTCATCCAGAACAGCTATCTTTTGGAGTCACTCGTACGCTTCGCCATGCGAAATAACGCCTACACGCGCATTGAAAACGTGGACCGCACCACCGAGCTGCTGCTCGACGATCAACCGCTGCCGCCCGGCTTCGACGAGGAACCCGCGGGCCGCGTGCAGGCCTACACCTTTGGCTATAACCGCGATTTCAATCTGGTCCCGCATCTGTCTTCAGCCTTGGGAGCGCAGATCACGGCCTATACTCCGGGCGCTCGCCTCAAGCCGGTGTACGGGTCCAACCCAGCGGGTGTGGCAATTTATTTGCGGCTCCGGCCCCTCGGGCATCACGGCCATTAACCCCAGAACGACCTGACCGCGAACGCCAGCAGCACCAGCAGGAAGGTTCCGCCCCACACGCCCAGCCGCCGACGCCGCTCAAAAAGCGGCTTCGCCGCGCCGATCTTCGGCACCAGCGGAACACCCAGCGCCAGTCCGCTCAAGAATCCGCCCAGGTGGGCCATGTTGTCGATGCGGATGGGGCTTGGCCCAACGACCGTATACAGGCCAATGGCCAGATTGATGAAGGCGAAAAAGATGACGCTCCGCCGCAGCCGGTTCAACTCAACTTTAGGCAGTGGCAACAGCGGTGACTTGAGCAGTACGATCAGCACTCCGGCCAGCCCGAAGATCGCGCCCGAAGCGCCCGCGCCCACCACGCCGTGCGGCCCGCCCGGAACGCCCGGATGCGCCGCGATGCTCAGCAGGTTTCCGGCAAAGCCGGTCAAGAGATAGGCCGCCGCCACTCCGAACGGCCCCATCAGCGGTTCGGCCAGCAGTCCCAGATTCCACAGACACCAGATGTTGGTGGCAATGTGGATGATGCCCACGTGGACAAACATGGCCGTAATCAGCCGCCACCATTGTCCATAGCCCAGCACAAGCGTACCGTTGTTCGCGCCCCAGTGAATCAGGTCGCGGATGGTCGGGTCCCAGAATGACACGCCGCCGAGAAACATCGCCAGATATACGGCGATATTGATGCCGCACAGCACATACGTCGCCGGAGCGAACGCCCATCCCGGCACCTGCCGCCTTGGCCCGCGCGGACGCGGCTGTGGCGGCTGCGTATAGCGCTGCTGGTCCGGCGGAGGATACCAGCCACCGCCACCGCCGGGGCCGCCATCAGGAGGCAGAATCTCCGGCTCCATGGAACGCGAAAGCGCCGGGGAGCGCGAAAACGCCGAGTGGCCTTCAGTTTCCCCCTGCCGGAAATCGCCCATAGTCCTCTCTATCCTATCCTGTCCCGGCCCGATCTATAATGCTCTTTCCAGCCTCATCCCACTTCACAAGGAGCAACTCTTGAGCGGCTACAAACAGGTGCGGCGCGCGCTTCTCAGCGTCACGGACAAGACCGGGCTCGTCTCCTTCGCCCAGCAACTCGCGGGTCACAACATCGAACTGGTCTCCACCGGAGGCACCGCCCGCGCGCT
>DASTXK010000176.1:0-7392 GCA_035765555.1 Acidobacteriaceae bacterium | reverse complement strand
AGCGGCGCACAGCCAGGCAATGAGCGCGTGATTGGCAAGAGCGGAGGCTGATCAGAGCCGCTTGCTCCAAGCAATAAGAAAAGCCCCGGCGGACCCACGAACCGCCGGGGCTTTGTTCGGAGGAACGAGCCAGGCAAGTCTCTGGAAGAGCACCCACTGCGAACCTCTTAGCAATACAGACGGAAAAGGGGTTGCGGAAAGACGCAGTCGTACCCGGAAATCAAACGATTTTTACTCAGCTTTTTTGCCGCCCGGATGCCTCACACCTGCATCACTTCGGCTTCCTTTTTCCTGGACATCTCTTCCATGCGCTTGATCTCGTCGTCGGTGAGCTTTTGCATCTCGTCGAGGGCGCGCTTTTCCTCGTCTCCGGAAATGGCCTTGTCCTTCGCTGCCTTCTTGATGACTTCGTTGCCGTCGCGGCGAATGTTGCGGACAGCGGTGCGATGGTCCTCCAGCACGCGGTTCAGGTGCTTGACCACCTCGCGACGGCGCTCCTCGGTCATGGGAGGAACAGGCACGCGGACGATCTTGCCGTCATTCTGCGGATTAAAGCCGAGATCGGAGGTGCGAAGCGCCTTTTCGATTTCGCCGATGATGCCCGTGTCCCACGGCTGGATCATGATCATGTTCGCGTCCGGAGTGGTCAATTGGCCCACCTGGTTCAGCGGAGTCATGGTTCCGTAATAATCCACCTTGACCTGGTCGAGCATCTGGATGGAGGCCCGCCCGGTGCGAGTGGAGGCCAGATTGGCCTGGAAGTCGTGGACCGCCTTGTCCATGCGGGTCTTCAACTGGGCAAAAGGGCCTTTGAGCGCGGGAATGCTGGCCATTACCGAAGATGCCATAGTGCTACCGTCCTTCCACTGCGAAGTTCAAAAGCAACATTGTAAATAGAGTGCGCGCTGCGCGCCAAACGGGAACTGTGATTCGACTGCTCCATTTCCGGCACGCCTGCAATAGGAAAGCCGCTCGGGCGAGCGGCCTTTCTCATCGATCAAGCGGCATCAGTCGTAGGAACTGGTGGGCCACAGCTTCACCGGCAGGCCGGTGGTGTCTTTGTACTGGTCACGCAATCTTTTCAATTCTGCGACCAGTCCGGGCACCACCTGTTCGTAGGCCGGATGGACCTTGTAGCCGCCCCACTCGAACAGGCTCTCCATCTGGTCCGGATCTTTTTGCCGGTCGAAGAGCTCCCATTCGTTGATGGTGTAGTAGTTGATAAGCGTGTAGCGTTCAGTGCGCACTCCGTAGTGGGGAAGCACCCAGTGCGGCGAGCCGAATTCGTAATAGTGGTAGTAGTAGGTATTCCGCCAGTCCGCCGGCGCGGGGCCTTCCCACAGCGGCCTGATGCTCACGCCCTGCATGTCTGCCGGAATGGGCAGCCCGACCATATCGAGCACGGTGGGAGCGTTGTCGATGTTGACGACCCACGAGTCGCTCACGGAACCGGGCTTCACCTTGCCGGGCCAGCGGATGATCCACGGCACGTGAATGGGTTGCTCGTACATGAAGCGCTTGTCGAACCATCCGTGGTCGCCCATGAAAAAGCCGTGATCGCCGGTGTAGACAACGATGGTGTTGTCGGCGAGGCCCCTCTCGTCCAGATAATCCATCAGCCGCCCCATGGCGTCGTCCTGCGCGCGCATGGTGCCCAGAAAGTGCTGCATGAATTTTTGGTAATTCCACTGCTTGCGCTGGACTTCGGTAAGGTCCGCCGGCGGATGAAAGTCGGGCATGTCCGCGATGCGCATTCTTGCCTCGCGGGCCGGCGCGGCGCGGTTGGAATAATCGTCGTAGAAAGTGCCCGGCTCGGGAACGCGGACGTCGTCGTAAAGGTGTTCGTACTTGTGGGGCGGGTCGAACGGGCGATGGTCATTGAAGAACTGGACCATCATACAGAAGGGCTCGGTGAACTCCTCAATGGCTTCCTTGGTGAAGTCCACAACGTTGTCTGTAATGTAACCCGGATAGCTCTTCTCCACCGTGGTGGTGCTGCCGAGCTTTTCGTTTCTCAGGTAGCCGCTCGCCTGATAGTAGGGTCCGCCCGCGCCCTCCTTGTAGACGTAGTAGTCGAATCCGCACTCGCCGGGATTAGCGTCCAGGTGCCATTTGCCGACAACACCCGTCTGGTATCCATTGCGCTTAAGTATCTTGGGCAGGGTTTCCTGAGCAGGGTCGAAGCTACCCACGTTAGGGGCGAGGTGCGGATTGCCCAGCATTCCGTTCAGGTGGCTGTATTTGCCCGTGAGCAGAGTGGCGCGGCTGGGCGCGCACAGGGCGTTGGTGCAAAAGCTGTTGGTGAAGCGCATGCCTTCGTTGGCAAGGCGGTCGATGTTGGGGGTCTTCATCAGGTGGCTGCCGTAGCAACTCAGAACACTGAGCGGAACGCCCTCGGCGGTGATCCACAGAATGTTGGGCCGTTTGCTGTCCGCGGCGGGATGCCGCTTGCCCACAGGCCGCTTCTTTGTGGTTTGCTGCGCTTCCATCAGCGATGGAGCTATCGCCGTTCCAAGCGCCGCTCCGCCAATGCGCGCGAGCGCCTCCCGTCGAGTGATCGAGTCACGACCATCCTTCATTCTTTACCCCCAAAATAAAAATAGCTGTTCCTTATGCTGAACACTCGTTCCAGCCAAATGGAAAGTCCCATCAAGTCTAATTCAGGAAAGCGTCAGGCGTGTATTTTGGCGGCGTCGGCTTGTTCGTGCGCGTGATAAGAAGAGCGCACCAGCGGCCCCGACTCGACATGGCGGAAGCCCATCTTCAACGCTTCGCGCTTCATGTAGGCGAACTCGTCGGGAGTGTAATAGCGGGCCATGGGCAAATGGTCTTTCGATGGCCGCAGATACTGGCCGATGGTGAGGACATCCACGCCGACGTTGGCGAGGTCCTGATAAACGGCGAGCAGCTCGTGCATCTCTTCGCCAAGCCCGACCATCAGGCCCGACTTGGTGATGAGCGCGGGATTCAGTTCCTTGGCGTATTCGAGCAGCCGCAACGACCGCTCATAGCGCGAACCCGACCGCACCACCCTGTACAGTCGCGGCACCGTCTCGATGTTGTGGTTCAGAATCTCCGGGCGAGCGTCGACGACCATGCGGATGGCGTCCTCGTGGCCCTGAAAATCGGGAATCAATACTTCGACCTGGCATCCGGGAGCTTGGCGGCGGACCTCGTCGATCACCATGGCGAAGGCGCGCGCCCCGCCGAGGATGTTGTCGTCCCGATCAACGCTGGTGATGACGGCGAACTTGAGCCCGAGCGCGGCGACGGCCTCGGCCACTCGGCGCGGCTCGTCAAAGTCGATGGCCCCGGGCCGTCCCTTGGGCACAGCGCAGAACCCGCAGCGGCGCGTGCAGAGATTGCCCAGCATCATGAAGGTCGCGGTCTTGTGGTTCCAGCACTCGCCAATGTTGGGGCAGTGCGCCGACTCGCAGACGGTGTGCAGGTTGAGGTCCCGCGCCAGCTTCTTCAGGTTGTGGTAATTTTCGCCGACGGGAGCGCGCGCCTTCAGCCACTCGGGCTTCGGAGCAGGCTTCTTCGGAGCAAGATCAATCTGAACGAGATCGGCGGCGGTTGCCATAACTTTTTATTGTAGCTTGTGAGGCGGTCAGCAATGAGGCAGTCAGCGATAGGGCGGTCAGCGGTGAAACGGTCAGCGGGTAGATTGATGTTGAAGGCGCAATCTCTCTCCCAGATTCACCCAATAAGCGTCCTCAACGCCGTGAGCCGTCGGATGAATCGCGGAAACCATCATCGTAGAACCAAGTTTGCATATTGTGTCATCCGGAAGTGAGCAGTCCGCGATTGCCCTCCATTGCTTCCTTGCGCCGCGGCCATACATCACTACAAATATGGGGTTGTGACAGGATATCTTGCAGCGAATGAATTCGATTCTCTTTTGCAAAATATCCTTGCTTTCCTCCGGATTAAACCTACCATTCATCAGTGTTTTATACGTTTTGAAATTGGGCGCCGGAAGTCCGAACAATTCACATGCGCAGGTTTCGCCCTCCCGTATTCCCCATTCTCCACTCTGGTATTTACGTAGCAGACTGTCATCATCCCCGTCTCTTTCAAGAAATGTCATGAGGAGCAGCATGAGCCGTCTCCAAGTTGGTTGGAATTGAACCGGCTTCTCGTGCCATCGGTTTTCCCTGATTCGTTCATGGAATGCACGGCAGTCACAGAGTCCCTCATTCTGAAGCTCACCCCAAGCCTCAGCCCTTTTATAAAGGCTTTCGGAACCCATTCCTTCACCGAGGCCGATGAACCAATACGGCGCATCCCATCGGCCGTATCCGTAGCACTGCCGCGCCATTTTTTCGATCTGAGGACTCATCTCCGTACGCGCAACGTTCTCCACCTTAGGTGCGGGACTTATTATCTCGACACATCCGAGCTTTGAGAGGTAGTTTAGGTGATACCGACATGAAGGCTCGACTCCACCGACTGCGATCAGTCCCTTCTCAGTTGCGAGACTGGAGATTTGATCGAGCGAGAGCGGCCCTTTCGAGTTGCCCATAATTTCGAGCACGATCTGACGCTGCTTACCTCGTGGAGGAATGTGCGGTTGAGCGAGAAAACCATAGAGGCATTCATTCAGCGTTGTCACTTTCTTCCTCCATAACCGCTGACCGCTTCTTCGCTGACCGCTTTTTAGCTAACCACATTTTCGCTAACCGCATTTTAGCTGACCGCTTTTTCCGTCCGCTTCACTAGCTACCCGCTTCACCAGCTAACCGCTTCTTAGCCGCCCGCTTACTTTACCCTCTCCAGCACCTCTGGCCGTATCAGATAGAGAAAGAAGACCAGGTTCACCAGCATCATGGCGATCATGGGAATCTGGTGGAAGAGGAAGAGCATGACGGCGGCGTAGGTCATGGAGAGGAATGCGGCGGCGAGGGTCAGCGCCCATCCCCAGCGCTTGAGTTTCAGCAGGCCGTTGGCCGCGAGCGCGAAGAGCACACAGATCAGGATTACGGTGACGGGCAGCTTGTGCATGATGACGCCGATGAGTCCGATGCCGCACTGGGCCAGCATCCACAGTGCAATCACGGCCATGCCTGGCAGTAGTTTCGTCGTTTCCAGATGAGCGTCCGGGTTTTCCAGCTTGAGTTTGCTCATAACGTGTGCAGGTAGGCGACCAGGTCCCGCAGTTGCTCCTCACTTATGGTATTGCCAAAGGCGGGCATCATGCCATGTCCGTGCAGAATGACAAAGGTGACGCGCTCGTCGTTGGCGGGAAAGCCGCTGGGCAGATACTTCTGCTTGAATAGCGCCTGTAGCCCCGGCCCGTGCAGCGCGCGCGTATCGTTGGCGTGATGGCAGCGGGCGCAGTTGTTTACGAAAATCTGGTGCCCGTGCATCTCCTGCGGAGTCAGCTCGCTCAGAGGCTTGGAAGGCGGCAGCGGCGGACTGCATCCGGCGAGCAGAACCAGGGCCGCGGCAGCAGAGAGCAATTTGCAGATAGATCGCAAGGGACTGCCTTCCATGATAGCGAATGAGCTAATTTCGATCCCAGATCGCCTTCACAATTTCGTCCATGGCTTTCACGCTTTCCCCGCCATCCGGCCCGTGGTCGTTGCACAGAATGGAGAAGACAATGGTGCGGCCGCTTGCGGCGGTCAGGTATCCGCTCAGCGTATGCACTCCGGCGAGGGTTCCGGTTTTGGCGAAGACCTTTCCGCGCAGCGGACGGCGCTGGAACCGGTCCGAGAGCGTGCCGTCTACTCCGCCAATGGGCAGGCTGGCACGCAGTTCCGCGCCCCAGGGCTGGCGGGCGGCATAGACCAGCAGAGTTGTGAAGGCGCGCGGCGCGATCAGGTCTTGCGGCGAAAGTCCCGAGCCGTCGTAGAACTCAAAGTCCTCAGGATCGACGCCCGCCCGGATGAGGAATTGATGCACCACTCGCGCGCCCTGCGCGAGGGAGCCGTCCCCGGCCTCCAGGCGTCCGAGGGCGCGAAGGAAGAGCTCGGCATGAAGGTTCTGGCTCACCTTGAGGGTGACGGCAACGTCCTGCTCAAACGGCGGAGAAACATGCGTGGCGAGAACGCGCTCGCCATCCGTGGGCGGCGCGATGGTCGTGATGGTGAGCGGTTGCAGGACCAGAGGCTGGTTAACTTCGGCGCGAAAACTTTCCGTATCGGTCGAGAGCCGGTGGTTTGCCTTCGCTTCGCCCGTTACGGTGATGCCGCGCGCCAGCAGCATCTGCCTCAGCGCGATGGCGGCATACTCGGCCGGGTCCTGAATTGCGATGCCGGTGTGGATTCCGTTGGGATTCATGGTGCCGAACAACCGGATGACCTTCGATCCCAGCGCGCGGTCCAGTCCGGACGAAGCGCGGCGGTTTGCCGGAATCAGCTTAAGCGAATTTTCCAGCTTGTAATAAGGAGTATCGGGACACCATGCCACATTCATGGGTGCGTTCGGTGAAACTGCTGCCGGAGCGGGCGTTGGGGCGGGTGTCGCGGGTGGCGGCGCGCTGGAGGGGCAATCCGAAGCGGAAACTCCCGGCCCGATATTCAGGAAGACAATGTTGTCGTTGACGGTGAGCGCGGAGATGGGCGCGCCGTAGTCCCACACGAGGTCGTCCCAGGCCCAGCCCTGCCCGTATGGCTCCCACGGAAACCATGTGTCGTCTCCAATAATGTCGCCGTCAACGCGCTTAATGCCTTTCGCCACAATCTGGTCGGCCATGTTGGCGAGGGCGGCCAGCGGCGGACCGGGCCGTTCGGTGCGGCCGTCGTAGGGATAGGTGCGTCCGGAGATGGTGGGATCGCCCGCACCCAGCAACTCGATATTTCCGTGGAGCACGCCGCGAGCATCGAGCGTGCCGGAGGTTACGGCGTTAGTCGTCCAGGTCACACCTTGGGGAAAGAGTGCGAGCGCCGCCGATGTTGTTGTGAGCTTATTGTTGGAGGCGGGCTCAAAAAGCTGGCCGTCGTTCAGCGCGTAGATGGGTTTGCCATCCGCCGAGACGACGGAGATGCCCCAGTGAGCGCGCGCCGCGTCCGGGTTCCGCAAAATGGCGCTGACGCGGGCGGCGAGGCTCGGGCGGCGGGCGGAGTGGCGGGCCGGAGAGTGCGACCGATGGCGATGGCGTCGCTGGGCGGAGGCCGTTCCGGGCAGCGTGAGCAGCAAAATTACGACGAGCAGTGCGCCGCGCTGGGCGGCCTTCGATCCGGTATTCATTTCTGCGCGAAGTGTAGCATCAAAGACGAAATGGCATTCCCGTCCCGCGACAAATTTGAATGGCGGCTGCGCACGCGCTCGCTGCAATTGGGCAGGCGCACGCTGGTCATGGGCGTGCTGAACGTTACGCCGGATTCATTCTCCGATGGGGGCCGCTTTCTTTATCCCGAAACCGCCGCTGCTGACGCTCTGCGTATG
>DASTXK010000175.1:0-5827 GCA_035765555.1 Acidobacteriaceae bacterium | reverse complement strand
GCTCACCGCTTCGGTTGTGGGTTCAGCCGCCGCAGCGGCAGGAGCCTGCGCCGCTCGCGGAACAAGCTGGCACATCACAATTGCCTCGCACGCCAGCTTGCCTTCGACCGTCACGCGGCCTTCCATCGTCACGGCCCTGGGACGCCAGGTGATCACGTTCACTTCAATGCGAAGCTGGTCTCCCGGAACAACCGGCCTGCGAAACTTGGCCCGCTCGATTCCGGTAAACACCATCAGCTTGCTCTCGCGGTCGGGAATCTCCGTCAGCAGCAGCGCGCCGCCGGCCTGCGCGATCGCCTCGACGATCAGCACGCCCGGCATGATCGGGAAATTCGGAAAGTGCCCTGCGAAAAACGGCTCGTTGATGGTCACGTTCTTCAGCGCCACAATGCGCTTCTTGCGTTCAATCTCCATCAGCCGGTCGATCAGCAGAAAAGGGAACCGGTGCGGCAGAATGGCCATAATGTCGCCAATCTCCAGCACCTGCTTGCCATCCAGAATAGGGTTCGGAGTCTCCATAGTCGCCAGCCCATTATAGAGAATCAACCTTCCATCATGGGATCATCCTTGCATTTTCCGCAAGCCCGGGCGACTCATTTGGCTTTGGCGATTTCTCTTCCCAAATCATTCAGAGAAATTCCCAGTTGCTGACATTTCTTATAAAAGTGGCTTCTCTCCAGGCCCAATGCTTTTGCGGTGTTTGTAATGTGATGGTGGTTTCGTTTGAGTTCTGCCAGCAGCGTCGTTCGCTCGAACTCCGCCACCCTGCTTGCCAATGAGCCACCCGCCGCAGGGGCGTTGGCCGAGACCCCAATCTCTCCCTCGGTGCCGGGCAGCACCATTTCCACTGTGTTAAGATCCACCGCGCCATCCGCCAGAAGCAGGATCCTCTCCACTACATTGCGGAGTTCGCGCACATTGCCGCGCCATGGCCCTTGCTGCAAGGCTTCCATTGCTGCCGGACTGAATGCCAGCACCTTCCAGCCATTCTGGCTGCAAATCTGTTCGGCGAAATACTCCACCAGCGTCGGAATGTCTTCCCGGCGCGACCGCAGTGGAGGGAGCGTGATGGGGAACACCACCACGCGATGGTAGAGATCGCGGCGAAAACTGCCTGCTTCGACCATCTCTTCAAGGTTGCGATGAGTGGCCACCAGCACGCGAACATCGACGGCTATGGGCTTGTCGCCTCCGATGCGCTCCACTTCCGATTCTTCGAGCACGCGCAGTAATCGCGTCTGCAATGCCAGGGGCATGTCGCCAATTTCGTCCAGGAACAGCGTGCCGCGATGCGCCTGCTCGAATTTCCCGGTATGCCGCTGCGCTGCTCCCGTGAAGGAGCCTTTCTCATGCCCAAATAGTTCGGACTCGATCAACTCGGTTGGAATAGCTGCGCAATTCAGAGTCACAAACGGCCTGCCCGCGCGCGGGCTTCTGTCGTGAAGGGTGCGCGCGACCAGTTCTTTGCCGGTTCCGGTTTCGCCGTAGATGCAAACTCGGGTGTCGGTTGCAGCCACACGATCAATCTGCGCCATGACGCGCCGCATTGTCTCGCCAGTCCACACCAGTTCGCGCGTTCCAACCTGGCGGCGCAGTTCACGATTTTCCGTTTCCAGTCGCTTGAGCTTCAGTGCGTTTTCGACGGTCAGCAGCAGCTTGTCGGTCGAGATTGGCTTCTCAAGAAAGTCCAGAGCGCCGAGGCGGGTGGCGCGCACGGCCATCTCAATGTGTGCCTGACCCGACATCATGACCACGGGTGCGGTGACGCCAGAGGCGCGCAAATCCTCCAGCAGGGCCAGTCCGTCATGGCCCGGCATGACCACGTCGGAGAGGATCAGGTCAAAGGACTGCGACTTTGCAAGTTCCAGCGCGCGTGGAGCCTGATCACAGACAGTGGCTTCATGCCCAGCGAGACAGAACGCCCGCGAAAGCGATGCCAGCGTGTTTGCCTCGTCATCGACGATGAGGATATGGGCCTTGTTCATGCTGATTGCCCCTCCGCTGCCAGCGGCAATTCAATGACGAACCGAGCGCCGCCGTTCTCCCCGCTCTCCGCGGCTATGGTTCCATGATGGTCCGCAATGACGGATTGAACAATGGCGAGGCCTAGCCCCGTGCCATGCTGCCTGGTCGTGTAATACGGCGTGAAGAGCCGGCTGCATTCTTCCGGCGTCAGTCCGGCGCCGCTGTCGGAGACGGAAAGGCGTGCCGCATCTCCGGCACGCGCGGCTGCAATCACCAGCGTTCCGCCATCCGGCATTGCATCCATTGCATTTAGCACCAGATTTGAAAGGGCGCGGTGCAACAGTTCAGCGTCGGCGGATATGGGCAGCTGCCCGGAATCCACGGTTGTTCGCAGTTCGATGTGTTTCTCCTTCAAGGCTGGCTCGTAGAGCGAGGCGACCCGGCGAATCGCATCCCGCGCATCCATTGGCTCCATTTGTGGCTTGGGCATTTTTGAGAAATCACTGAAGCGGCCAATAATCACCTTCAGGTTGTCAATCTCAGCCCGCAGCGTGGCGGTGCTTTCGTTGAACACTTCATCAAATTCCTGCTGCGGCAGCGCGCGCGCGCGGACCATGTTCTCTACGGTGATCTGCAGCGGGAACAGAGGATTTTTTAGTTCGTGCGCTAGCCGACGGGCCAGCTCGCGCCATGCCGCCACGCGCTCACTCTGCACCAGGCGATCGCGCTGCTCCACAAGCTGCCCCGTCATGTGGTTGAAGCTGCCGGCAAGGACTCCCAGTTCATCGCGCCCGCTGACCTCAACGCTTGTGTCCCAGTTGCCAGCCGCCACCTCGCCTGCCGCTCGCGCCAACTGTTCGATTGGCCGCGAAACTCGGGCGGCAATCCATAGGCTGGCGGCAATCGCAAACAGAATGCCCAGCCCCGCCGCACCATAGGCAATGGAGCGAATGTGGTTCTGCACCTCCACCATGCCGCGTCGCGAATTGGCCACAACCAGCACTGCCAGCACGTTTCCATTCGCTCCTTTCAACGGAATGGCCGTCGCATTCACGCTGTCTTCGCGGTGCGGAGTTGGATACACCACTGCTTCCGCATTCTGCCCTGTCGTTCTCGCCTGGTCCACAAGCTGCTGGTATGGCTGCGGGCTGCCGGACGTCTGAGATGCCCCGGTGAAATTGCCCAGGGAAAATCCGGCGGAAAGGTTGCGGTAAAGAAAAACGCGCGTTCCGGCGGAAACGGGAAAGTCGCGAAGCGTATTCGCATTCAGGTTGCGGCCGCCCACCAGGTAGATTGGCGGATTCGATTTTTCGACTGCGCGCACAGCAAAAATGCCGATCTCCGAGCTTCCGTCAGGCAGGTTTTCCTCTTTGAGGAAAGCCGGTTTCCCCGCCGAGAGAATCACAGGTTCCTTGTAGCCGAAGCGCGCAGGCCACTGCGCGGAGGAGATGATGCTGCCGTCATGCGCGACCAACTCCAGGTCATCCAACTGATATTCCCGCGCAAGGCCCGCGGCTGTATTCAGATACTGCGCCGTGTCGCCGCCGTTGGCCAGTTCAAACGCGATCCGCTGCAATGCATCGCTGGAAGCCGTGCGGTCCAGAGCGGCAGAAGTATCGGCCGCGCTCTGATCGAATTCCCGTTGAAACTGACTCACCAACGCGGACGTTTGTTCATGATGCAGCTCATCAAATACGCGCCGCACGCGCAGAGAAATGGTCCAGGCCACCGCGGCCACAATGCCCACCACGGTTAGCGAGAAGGTAAGGAGCAGCTTTTGCCGAAGCGTCACTTCGCGCCCTCCAGCGAAGCTTCCGCCAGCAATGGTTCCCCATCCGGCGAGAGGCGGATATCGCGGACCCTCTCGCCGATGGCCCAGGCGCGCGGAAGCCACAACAGCGGGACAACCGTATTACTCTTCAAAGCGGAGCTCTCCGCCTGCCACAGTGCCTGCGCGCCTGTGCCGTTGACTGTTGCATTCAGCCCAAAGGCAGCCAGCATTTCATCCAGGGCCGCACGCGGAGCGGTCTCCCCAAGGTGTATCAACTGCAAATCCATTGCCGTCGGTTTGCCTGGAGCCACCATCCGCGCGTTGAATCCGGCCTCGTGCAGGTTCAGCGCCAATCTTTCGCCGGCCAATCGCATGGTTGCGCCGCCGGGTTCCGCCCCCATTCTTAATGGAGTTGGAAAAGCCCCTCCGCGCATGGCCCGAGCTCGATTCAGGTCGCGGTCCGTCGCGAACAGGAACGCATAGCCACTCACTTTTTGCGGCAGAAGACTGGCGGTGATTTCTCCCTGCTTCTGAAAGATCACGTTGTAGAGCGCTGCGCGATCCACCGCGAGCGCGGCGGACTGGCGCATGGCCGTATCCTGAAACACGCCCTGAGCGGGAATCGTCAACGCCAGCAGATCGACAGGCCCCGAGACCAGAACATTCATGTGCTGTTCCCGCGCCTGGCGCAGCAACTCCGGCGGGACCTCCACGATGTCGGCGCGCCCCACGCTCAGATCAAGCCATTGGTCACGCTGGCTCCGGTGCTGGACAATCTCCACCGAGTCGAGAAAGGGACGTCCATGCCAGCAATCGGCATACGCGGTGAGCGTAAGCGCGCCATTTGCAAAACCCGAAACCTGGAAAGGCCCGGTCCCCTCAAGCACGCCTGACGAGGCCTTCTTTGAAATGGCGAAGCGGGTTTGCGCCAACAGTTCCGGAAAATCGGGCGAAGGCGTTGCCGTTGTAAAGACGATCTCCAGCGGCCCGGCGGCATAAACCGCGCTCCAGGGGCACTGTGTTTCCTGAGCGGCATTTGTAGCGTCCGGCGATGCGCTGTTTGCGCACATCGTCGTGAAGGATGCGACAACAGCCTCCGCATTGAACGGCGTATCATCCTGAAAGCGCACCCAGGGACGCAGTCGAAAATCCCAGCGCTGATCGTGATTTGTCTGGCTCCACTGCACTGCAAGCGCAGGCTCCGCCGCACCGGTATCGCTGAGGTCAGTCAGCCCATCCAGCACGAGCCGCCTTGCCAATCCATCCGGCGCCCAGGCGTCGCCATGCACTTCGATACGAAGCGTGCCGCCGTAATGCGGGCGCGTTCGCGCGCTCGCTCCGAGGGCGAGGAGTAGAAGCACTCCGCTAATCGCAGCTTGCCGCAACACTCCACACCTCGTATTCGTCTGAGTCGGGTTTTTGAAAAACGACAATGGCATTGCCTCCGCTGATTGAGGGCCAAATTGCCGTCACCACACCGGGCACTTGCAGAGGCATGCTGGCTGGGACCGCCTCTCGACCGGAGATTCCATAAGCGCGCAGGCTGTCGCTGGCCCGGGCACCGCCTGATCCTGAAACTAGCGCCAGCGTCCCTGGTCCGCAGGCCGAATGGATCGCTGCCAAATCGCTGCCCCAGTCGTGTGTTCCGTTGACCGGAACAGTCAGATTGTTCTGTACCATCGCAACGGAGCCATCCACGTTGTCAAGCAGCATGGCCGTGCCGCCGGCACGTGAAATCTCCGCCGCCTGGTAAAACGGCGCGAGTCGCATCCCGAAGCCCGGCGCCAGCACGCCCATAAAGTAGTTACGCGCCGAATCATAGAACGCCTTTTGAGTCGGCGTGACCGGCCATGGATCGTCACTTCCAGCGCAGGCGAGCGTAATTGCTGATCCGTTGTCCGCTCCGCGGCACATGACGCCAGGCAGATATGCGTTAAAGAGATGGTCCTGCGCCGCGACGATTTGCCCGCGCATATCCCGGGAGAAGTTCGCTATATAAGGAATCGAAAGCCGCTGCTCCTCGACCCAGGGTGAGGACGGCGGAGTCGTTGCACTGGAAGTGGACGCCGCTGTCTTCCTCGCGTACACCAC
>DASTXK010000174.1:0-11286 GCA_035765555.1 Acidobacteriaceae bacterium | reverse complement strand
TTCGAAGCGCATGCCCTTGCCCGCCTCGCCTACGAACGCCCACCTGTTCATCGTGGCCCCCATGATCAGCGCCCGCGACCTCGCCGGATTGTTCTCCACACACCCGCCCATCCCCAAACGCATCGAGCGCCTCATCGGCCGCTCCAGCATTTACGGCGTGCAGAACAGATAGCGGTGTTAAGAAACTCGCGACGCACGCGCGTTGAGTTGATGAGGTAAACCCAACATCGCAGCAGGTCTGCCACTGCGCGTTTCGATCCTTGAGGGCAGGGCGAATCATTCGTTGAGTGTGACCTAAGAGAAAGCGAAGAGGAGGTGGCTAGGAAAAAGCTCTTCCTTCAAGCGCTGAATGAGATTACGTTTCGTTAGCTTTGGCGGTGACCCTCCTGCGGGCTGATTGGCGGGAGACCGCAAAAGAAGGAGGTAGCTGTACGGGCTAGAGAAAGGTCTGGACGAGGCCGCGATGGTCGGCATCTGAACTAGTGTTTTCACAATCTGACTGGAGGCCCACCAATGCAAATCAACAATAAGGATATCGCCTATGTAACCAATCGCTACGCCCAGTTGTTTCAGCGCATCGCCGAATTATCCGACGGAGCCAAGCCGCCGGGAAGGAACGCAGCTAATGGGTGGTTTCGCGAGCACTTATTGACTGACTCACAGATCCACAAATGTGGGCGAGTCCCTATCGACGATGGCGTAAATCTTAAACCGAGCAGTGACGCTGACCATCTGTTCCAATGCTACCTGACTTTTGAAAAGAAGACTTACGATGCCTTCCTTCACCACGATAATGCTTACGGCGACATCCGTATTAGGATTGTTTGGAACAGCCTGCCCGATCTGATCGATGCCATTGCTGCCGTCTCTGAGAAGATCATTTCCGCCGCCACCGGCAATTTGGAGGGCTTGGCACAAGCAGCAGCGAGTGCAAAGTCCTCAATCGACGCGCTCGTCAAGGACGTCGATGCCAAGGGTTTGGTATACCACGGCAGGCACATGAATGGATGGCTGGCTTCCTCGATGGCGGCGGTGGCGATCAGGGATACGCTTGTGCCCCTCGACAAGCATTTTCCGGCCGGAACAAATAGCGATGCAGGTCGAATCACCGAAATCTTGCGAAAAACCATGCGGGCGATCGAAGCGCAAAACAGTCGCAGCTTCGATCCGTGGCTTGATGCTGAATGGCAGATTGCTTTCCAGTCTGCAATGAGCGCCGGTGCGGTGGCTCTCAAGGCAATGAGCAACTAGAGCAGTCCGGCCCTAGACGGCTGACCCACACAAGCCGCTTTCGCTTGTGTGGGGAACAACCGAAGCCCTCCAGCATTACGCCGTGCAGGACAGATGACGTATTAGCATTATCCTGACTTGGAGCGGTTATGAGCGAGGAATCTCGAACTCATGTGAGCCAACGCATCATGCACCGAGCTAAAGCGTTCCGTGCTGGAGTGGTGCTGCTTGTAGTGGCGGTTCTGCCTTGGGCTGCATGGGTACTATGGCTGGGCAGGAACGATCCATTTGAAAATCCAATATTGCACCATCGTTGGGTGATGAAGATTGCAATTTCGTTCGCTGCCGGGGCATCGACTTCGCTCATCTCTTCGATGCTTCTTCTGTTCGGTAAAGGATGGAAGCGCGTTCTGTACACTGCTTTCGCGCTGTGCTTATTACTGCTCTATACAGCTACTTTGTTGGTAGGAGATTGACTGAGCGATTCGACCGACCGGTCTTGGAAGCTAATGGCTAATGGCCATTCCCAACCGCGTTTTTCTCCGTCGCACCTTCGCAATCGCGTTACTCTATATGTGAGTTTCCAAACAGGCCGCGCCCGGCGCAGCCCGAAAAACGTTTTCTTCGGTCCGTCACTCTATTGATCAACGGGAGATGAGATGAAGCACTTAGCAATCGCTGGACTTTGTTTGTTCATGGCCGCGGGCGGCGCGTCCGCGCAGGTCAACGCCGGCAACCAGAAACCCGAGGCCACCCTGCCCTTCAAAATGGTCAAGGTCACTACCCTCGACTTTCCCTGGAGAATCGCCTTCCTTCCCGACGGGCGCATGCTCATTACCGAGAAGGTTGGCGGCCTGGAGCTGGTCACGCAGCAGGGAAAGAAGACGCCCGTCTCCAATGCGCCCGCCGTCGTCTATCACGGACAGGGCGGAATGCTCGGCGTCTATCTTTCGCCGCACTATAAGAAGGACCACTACGTTTACCTCACCTATTCCAAGCCCGGCATTGATGGTTCCAGCCTGGCGCTTGCGCGCGCCAAACTCCGGCTCAGCAAAGGCGCGGCCAGCCTTCAGAACCTAAAGGTCATCTGGCACGATCCCGAAGGCGGACACGGCGGCCAGTTCGGCGCCGCCGTCGCTTTCTCGCCCGACGGCAAATATCTATTCCTCTCCTCCGGCGACCGCCAGCGCATGACTCCGGCCCAGGACCCGAACCAGCCGCTCGGCAAAATCCTGCGCCTCACTTTGGATGGCAAGCCCGCGCCCGGCAATCCCATGGCCGGCAAAACCGGAGCGGCCAAGGTGCCCATCATCGAACCGCCTGAGGACACCGTAGCCGCCAAGACCGCTCCTGTCGTCAGGACCTTCACCTATACCAAGCCCAACCTCACTCCGGCTGAAACCTGGAGTTCCGGATTGCGCTGTCCTTATGGTCTGGCCTTTGGGCCGAATGGACTGCTCTGGGAGCTTGGACATGGCCCGCGCGGCGGCGATGAACTGAACCTGATCGAGCCGGGAAAAAACTACGGCTGGCCGCTGGTCTCCTATGGACACAACTACAACGGCGTGCCCATCCCGAATCCTGAGACGCGGCCCGATCTGGCCGAGCCCGTCATCTACTGGGTGCCGGTCATCGCGCCCGGCAACCTCATGTTCTACAAAGGCTCCAAATTTCCGCAATGGGATGGCTCCGGGTTTGCGAGCGGCATGGGTTCAAAGTCGCTCACCCGCATCACCTTCGACGGCAAAGGTGGAGCAAAAGCTGTCGAGCGCTGGGACATGGGCTTCCGCGTCCGCGATATTGAGGAAGCTCCCGACGGCGCTCTGTGGGCCGTCGAGGACGCAAGAGCAGGCGGCCTGTATCGCCTGACTCCGAATAAGTAAGCTGAGCCGCCAGCCTTCACCGAAGTTCCGGTCCACTGAAATGGTGGACCGGGCTCCTCCAACCCTTGAAGACGGACCCTTAATGAATCACAATTTGAAGCTAATTTTGGCAGCGTTGTGCGCGCTCTTCTTGGCGGGCGCGGCTTATGGCCAGAACCACCATCTGCCGGACGGCAAAGGCAAGGCGGAACTCATCCGCGGCTGCACCGACTGCCACAGCGCGAACCTGGTCGTTCAGAAAAGAAGGACGCCGGAAGATTGGAAAAAAGTCGTCGACGACATGGCCGCCCGCACGTCGGAGAACTCGCCAAAAGATGTGGACAACATCCTGCGCTATCTGGACACAAACTTCGGCCTCAAAAAGACCGCTGGTGCCGCACCCCAATGCTCCGCGCCAGCGCATCCCTGAGCCGGTTGCCTGTTGACTGTTGCTAATCCATAATGCCTTGCCTTTTATCCCTTATCCTTTATCCCTTGCCCCTTATCCCTTGACCTTGACCTTGCCCCTTGCCCCTTATCTCCATTCCCCTCTTGACTAATCCCTTCTCCCTCATCCCTAATCCCTATATATGAAGACCGCCATCCGCGCCGTCATTCTGCTGCTCATCGTCCTCTGGCTCGGCGGAGTCATGTTTTTCCCCATCGTGGCCGCCTCTGCCTTCGGCACTCTGCCCGACGCGCACGCCGCCGGAACCATCGTCGCCAAGTGCCTGCGCGTGCTGCACTATGAAGGCTTCTTCGCCGGAGCCATCATCGTCATCCTGCTGCTCATCGGCCAGGCCATCCGCGCCTTTCCGCGCTCGGTTCTCGTGCCCGTCATCCTCGTGCTCATCATGCTGGGACTCACGTCTTACTCGCAGTTCTCCGTCATTCCGCGCATGGACCACGACATCGCCGCGACCGGAGGGGACATCACTTCCGTCCCAGCGAACAATCCCTACCGCATGGACTTCAACCGCCTCCACCACTGGTCCGAGCATTTGGAAGAAGGGGTACTGGTCGCGGGCATCATCCTAGTAATCCTGCTCGCCGCAAACTACCCAAAAATCAGCGCGGAGTCAGACGCAAACCCAGCCGACTCCCAGCCACTCAGCGAATCCGCAGGTAGTTAATTAAGTAGCAATGTGCCGGGTGGCCCACTCAAGCCCGCATTTGGCTTGAGTGGGGGACATACTTTCGCATCAATTCGGAGTGCTTATCTCGTAGAGACATGGCTGAGCCCTGAGCCCTGTTTTCCTTCACCCCGCCTTCGCTCCCCGCGTCCGTCCCATCGCCGGAACAGGAGAAATCAGCCGAGGCCTGCCCGTCGCAATTTCCAGAAACATCTGCGCCGCCCGCGTCAGCGGTTTGTCCTTGCGGTAAATCAGCGCCAGTTCGCGGCCCAGCCGCACGCCTTCCACCTTGATGATCTTCAGCGTGCCGTCCTTGGTGTCTTCCCGCACGTTGCTGCGCGGCAAAAACGCGATGCCCAGCCCGGCCACCACCAGCCGCTTCATCAGCTCGCTCGACTCCACTTCCATGGCCACGCGCGGTTGCGCGTCGTTGGCGCGGAACAGGTCTTCGATCAGCTCCCGCTGCCGCCCTTGCGTCGGCAGCAGCAGCGGATGCGGCACAATGTCCTCGAACTTCACCGTCGCCCGCTGGGCAAGCGGATGGTTCGCCGGAGTCACCAGCGATATCTCGTCCCGATGGACCGTGTCCACCAGCAGCCGCGCGTCCTTCACCGGCAGCGACACTACGCCGAAATCCACTTCCCGGCTCAGCACCGACTCAATTGTCTTCACGCGGTCCGCGCGCACAATGCTCAGCCCCACCCGCGTGTACTGCCGCTTGAACTGCGCGAACACCGTCGGCAGCACGTAGAGGCTGGTCGCCTCATTCGCCGACACCGAAATCTCTCCGCGCGGCGTGCGGTGCAGCTCGCCCACCGTCACCAAAATGTGGTTGTGGCATTGCAGGCAGTGTTCGGCGAACGGCTCAAACACCTTGCCCGCCGCCGTGAACGTCACCTTGCCGCCGTCGCGGTCAAACAGCCGCGCGCCCACTTCGTTTTCCAGCGTCCGGATCTGCGCCGAAATGGCCGGCTGCGTCACCATCAGTTTCTCCGCCGCGCGCGAAAAACTCCGCAGGCGGCTCACTTCCATAAACGTCCGCAATTGCTCAAAGTCCATGCCCGCTCCAACCTGTTCGTTAGCGCCTCAGCTTTTTTGAAGGGTACGGGCTTTAGCCCGTACGCAACTTCCTCCAGAGAACGGGGGCTTTAGCCCCTGAGGGAATACCTTGAACTGAGTCACCAGCCTGTTCCGAAGGAATGTCTCCATTCTAGTCGCACCCCAATTCCGGAATTCTGAAAACGAAACTCCGGGTGCCCTATCCTTTCGCGTTGTTTGCGAAAGGGTGGGAAGCCCGCCCTATCATGGAAGTATCAGTGCCTGCTCTCACCTCATCCCTCGTGAACGAACTCGCACAGCAGGCGGGCTTCTCGCTCGCCGGAATCGCGCCCGTGCCCCCGCTCGACTCGCCCACAACCCGCGAGGAACGCGAGCGGTTCGATGAGTGGATCGCCGCCGGAGCGGCCGGCGAAATGGAATACCTCAAGCGCCGCAACGACGGCGGCGAACTCGTCCGCTCCACCCTTCACGCGGTTTTTCCCTGGGTCAAGTCGGTCGTGGTCTGCGCCGCGAACTACAACACCGACCAGCCCCGCTCCATTGATCCCGCCCCGGAGGGCTCAGGCTGGATCTCCCGCTACGCCTGGTCCGAAGACCATACCGTTTCCCCGCCGCGCCCCAGCGACTACCACAAAGTTTTGCTCAAGCGGCTCCGCTCGCTCGAAGCCGCGCTGCACGACCACGCCGGCCAATTCGAGTCGCGCTGTTATGTCGATACCGGCCCGCTCGTCGAGCGCGTCTACGCCCGCTACGCCGGCATCGGATGGACCGCGAAAAACTGCACCATCCTCAACCAGCGCATCGGCTCGCTCTTCTTCCTCTCCGTCATTCTCACCTCGCTCGAGCCCGAGTCCGTGCTGCCTCAACTCGCCGCCGACCGCTGCGGATCATGCACACGCTGCATTGACGCCTGCCCCACCGACGCCCTCACGCCCTACCAGATGGACGCCACCCGCTGCATCAGCTACCTCACCATTGAAAAGCGTGGCCCAATTCCCGAAGACCTCCGCGCCGGCACGGGCCGCCAGATTTTTGGCTGCGACATCTGCCAGGACGTCTGCCCCTGGAACCAGAAGTCCCTCCGCGTCGCGCCGCCCGCCGAGGACCCCGAACTCGCGGCCCGCGCCGCGCTCGTGAATCCCGCGCTCGACTGGCTCGCTTCCATGACGCCCGACGACTTCGCCCAGTGGTTCTACGGATCGCCCATCAAGCGCGCCAAGTACGAAGGCCTGCGCCGCAACCTGGCCATCGCCATGGGCAACAGCGGGCGCGCCGACCACCTTCCCCGCCTCGAAGAATGGTCCCGCGATGACGACCCCGTTCTGCGCGAAACCGCAGAGTGGGCCATCCGGCAAATTGGAAAAGAATAGCCTAATCCAAATCGCGGTTCCACATGGAAATCACGCGCGTCTCGTGCTCATACCCCAGCACGCTCACTGTTCCGGTGCCCAGCGCCAGCCTGCTTCCCATCACCGGAGCAGCCTGAATCCAGCACGCCGCCAAAATCCGCAGCACGTGCGCGTGCGCGAACAGCGCCACGTGACCGCCATTCGCCGCCGCGCGCGCAATCACGCGGTTCGCGCGCTCCGCCACCTGGCCAATGCTCTCGCCGTCGATGATCCGGCTCGTCCACACCGACCAGTCCGGAATCTGCTTCTGGATTTCCTTCGTCGTACGGCCCTCGTATGCGCCGTAGTTCCACTCGTTCAGGTCATCATCAATCTGCGCCACATCGCCCAGCCCGGCAATTTCGCACGTCTCTTTCGCGCGCTGCATCGGACTGGTCAGCACCATCGAAAAGCTCTTGCCTTGCAGATAATCCCGAATCTTCCGCGCCCGCGCCCGTCCGCGGTCGGTCAGCGGAATGTCCGTCCGGCTGGTGTGCGCGCCGGAGAGGCTCCACGCGGTCTCTCCATGACGAAACAGCCACAGTTGCAGGTCCGTTGCCGCCATTCGTCCTCCCTCAAACGTGAAAAAGGGCAGGCCGCAACCTGCCCTTTCCAATTTCAGATGCGCGAACCCGCCGCGCCCATTACTTCTTCGCAGGAGTGCTCTGCGTCGTCTGCGTGCCGTCCAGCACCGAATGCGATTTCCCTGTGCCGTTCTGCATCAGGATCGTCAGCCCGATGGAGGTAATCATAAAGATCACCGCGCACCACACCGTCACCCTGGTCAGAACGGTGGCCGCCGACCTCGGACCGAACGCCGTCTGCGAGCCCTGCCCGCCAAACGCCCCGGCAAGATCGGCGCTCTTGCCCTGCTGCAACAGGATGATGCCAATCAGAATGACGCTGACAATAATGTGGATCGTTACCAAAAGATAAACCATGAATTCGCTTTTTCTGAGAGGCCGCTCGCGCTCTCGCTCAATTTGTTGGACTTTGGTGCGGAAGGGGGGACTTGAACCCCCATGCCTTTCGGCGCCACCCCCTCAAGATGGTGTGTCTGCCAATTTCACCACTTCCGCACTGAACCGTGTCCTCAGCAAAGTATAGCAAAATCGGCCCACCAAATCCGCCTCCTCACATCGTCCCGTGTGCCCCATTCGAGGCGCCAGGTGCCCCATTCAAGGCGTCTTTTGCCTTGAGTGGGGGACGAACCACCTTTCCCAATCCCTTACACATCATGGTTCCCCGCGCACCCGCGCCGCGCTCGCATCCACTATCATGATCTCAGCGCGCCTCGTCCTCTGGATGAAATGGCCACGCGCATAATTTACCGTCTTGTCCATTACCCCAGCACAAACTTTTTTGTGGAAAATGTTGAGCTTTTTCAGCACATTCCGTGTCTCTATAAAGGGACCTCGCTTCCCCAAATGCTGCTTTGAACATCCAAGTAGTTGAATCAGCCGAAAGCCCTGGCGCGAACGGCGAAACCATTGCAACTATTGAATCGGGAGAGGAATGCAACAAGGTTTCAAGGCTGTAATTTGTTTATTTTTCATCACCGCATTCGGCTCAGTCTCCGCCCATGCGGGCAAAATCGCTCTATTGCTGGAACAGCCCTACGGCCACTTCGGGTCCATGAACCCCACCGGCCACGCCGCCATTTATCTCAGCGATGTCTGTGTTGAAACGCCCGTCGAGCTGCGCCGCTGCTACCCCGGAGAACGCGGCGCCGTCCTCAGCCGCTATCACCGCATCGACGGATACGACTGGCTGGCCATGCCCCTGCTCGCCTATCTCTACGCGGTCGATGATCCCGCCGACATCCCCGACCAGGCCTCCAAAACACTCGCCATGCACATGCGCGACCGGTTCCGGCGCGCCCACCTGCTCAACTACGTTCCCAATGACCCCGACGGCGGAATCCCCGAGGGCGATTGGACGCAGCTCCTCGGCGAATCCTATCTCAGGAAAATCTACGGCTACTCGGTCGAAACCACCCCGGAGCAGGACGACGCGCTCATCGCCATGCTCAACGACAGCAAAAACCGCAGCCGCTATAACCTCGCCTTCCGCAACTGCGCCGACTTCGCGGAAGACATCCTGAATTTCTACTTTCCGCACTCCGTCCATCGCAATTTCATCGCCGACCTCGGCTTCATGACGCCCAAGCAGGCCGCGCACTCGTTCGAGAAATACGCGAAGCGCCATCCCGACCTCAACTTCACAACCTTCATCATTCCCCAGGTCCCCGGCAGCATTCACCGCAGCTCCGATATACACGGCGTGCTCGACTCGGTGCTCGAAACCCCAAAGTATGTGCTTCCCCTGGCCATCCTGCATCCTGTTGTCGCCGGCAGCCTCGTCGCCGTCTACATCGGCGGCGGACGCTACCATCCCGGCGCGCACATTGAAAACGTCTTCGACGCCCAACAGGAACTGGAGCCGGGAATGTCCGGCGAGTCCGGCACTACCGTCGCTACGGAAAAACCAACCGCGGAACCGCCGTCCCGCACTCCTGTATCAACTCTGGATCCAACCGAAAGCGCGTCCGCCGTCTCGCTCCAATCCTCGTCCTTCCACCCCTCCGAATAGGGATGAATGGCCCCCCACTCATATATTTCTGGGTGCCCCATTCATCGCGGCTATATCGCGATGAGTGGGGTCGGAGGTAATCTACCGCTCTGGGTGCCCCACGTCTCGATTCTGAGACGTGGGAACCACTCCACTTAGCGCCTCATTCATCGACCCCGATCGATACCCCTGCGTATCGAGCGTCACATAAAGGAACCCCGCCGCTCGCACCGCGTCGGTAATCGCGTCCAGCACGTCCATATCGAGCGCGCGCGGCAGGTCGGCGCGCGCAATCTCGATCCGCGCCAGCTCTCCGTGGTGCCGCACCCTCACCTGAGGAAAGCCCAGCCCGTGCAGCGCCGCCTCGGCCCTTTCCACCTGCGAAAGGTTCTCCGGCGTCACCCGCCGCCCGTACTCGATCCGCGAAGCAAGACACGCCGACGCTGGCTTGTCCCACAGCTTCAGCCCCGCCTCATGCGCCAGAGCGCGAATCTCCGCCTTGGTCAGCCCCGCCTCGGCCAGCGGGGCCTTCGCCTTGTGCATCGCAGCCGCCCTCTGCCCGGGACGAAACTCCGATCCATCGTCCACATTCATCCCGTAGGCCAGATGCTCAAACCCAAGCCGGGCCCGCTCCGCCTCCATCACCGTAAACAGCTCGTCTTTGCAGAAAAAGCACCGCTGCGCGTCATTCCGCGCGTACTCCGGCTTGGCGAGCTCTCCCGTGCGGACCACCTGCACCGGAACCCCCTGCTCGCGCGCAAACGCCAGCGCCGCCTCAAGCTCGGCCCTCGGCAGCGAGGCCGAATCGGCAATCACCGCCAGCATCCGGTCGCCCAGCGCCCGGTGCGCCGCCCAGGCCAGAAAAGCCGAGTCCGTCCCGCCCGAATAAGCAACCAGCACGCTCCCCAATCCCTGAAGTTTTCGGCTAAGAAGCGCCGCTTTTTCCCCAGCATCCATAGTTCCGATGGTAAAGGAAGATCGAGCGGTCAGCGGTCAGCAGTCAGCGATCGACGGTCAGCGCGGGAATGGAGAGTTAAATAAAAAAATCGTCGAAATCAGCAAAATCTAGAAAACAAATGACTTAGTTTTTAAAATCTAGAAAACAAAGGAGATAATGGCCGAACGCCCACATCTCAAAATCGAGATGTGGGGCACCCGCGTACCTGGTTCGTCCTGTGGAAAACTTTTGTCAAGAGGTAAATCGTATAAGCCTCCTAGAATCAGGCACTTGAATTTGCATTTAATTATGCTCTGATTTGGTATTCTGAATTTATAGAGAGATTTTGAAGGCAATTCCTGAGTTAACGTGACCTAGCCACATAGGTACAAGGTCGCCGCTCCCTGATGGTCGCGTCGACTTGGTTACAGCGGCTTCGAGACACAATGATTCAGGAATTGCGATAACGGCGCAGCCATGGGGTTGCGCCTTTTGTTTTCTCTGCCCCACTCAAGCCAAAAGAGGGCTTGAGTGGGGCACCTGGGGTTGTGTGGGCCACCCACAATCAAGTTAACGTTTGTTTTCTAGATTTTGCGAGGTTTGAAGGAGGAGCGGATGCCGAACAACGCCACCGTGATAGTTCCGCAATGCACCCACATCAAGACCAACGGAGAAGTTTGCGGATCGCCCGCCGTCTCCGGAACCGAGCTTTGCTACCACCACGCGAAGGTGAAGTCCGCGCTGGGCAAGTGGACGCCCGCCGATCAGGCCGGATACGGCGAGTTCACGCCCATTCCGTTCCTCTTTCCCGAGGACCGCGCCTCGCTTCAGATCGACTATTTTCTGCTCTTCCAGGCGACCAATGAGCAGCGCGTGGAGCGGCGGGCCGCCGACCTTATGTTTCGAATGCTGCGCGAGATGGGCAGGAACCTGGGCAAGTCGGGGTCATTGGTGGAAGACAGCGGTTCAGCGCGCCCTGCGGGCGCAAGCGAGTCAGCGAGTCAGCGCAGCGGCGAACCCACGTCTCAGAAGCGAGACGTGGGGCACCCGCAAGTTGCAGCGGCCGGCGAAAAGATCAGCGTGCAGGCGAGCGCGTCGGCGGAGGT
>DASTXK010000173.1:0-11034 GCA_035765555.1 Acidobacteriaceae bacterium | reverse complement strand
GTTGGTCGCACGAGGCGGCGTTCCAAGAGCAAATAAAAAAGACCGCAAATGGCGCGGTCTCTTGAGGAATTTAGCTTCTATATCTATTTTATCGAACCGGAATAATTCACATGCATTTCGGGCAAAGTTTTTTGGCTTGTGGAATGAAGGAGTTAGGAAATATTTTGGGACGAGGGGGTTGACAGAAAAAAGCAGCGGTCAGCGATCAGCGTATCCCACCCTTGCAGCGCGCTGCGCGCTCTTCAAGGATGAGGCACCCGGCGCTTTGATTTGTTCCCACATCTCTGCGAGATGTGGGGCACCCGCGGTCAGCGGCCAGGAAAAAAGGGAATAGGCAACAGAGAGCAGAAAGGCGCGTCTATTGAGTAGCATGGTTTTCGAGAGGGACTGCCCCGTGCCTGTATTCTTCCGTTTTCGCGTTTTGGTTGCCGCCGCCGTGCTGGCCCTTGTGGCCGCCTCGGCCCATGCCCAGGTTTCCTTTACGTCGGTCCCGCTGGATGCGGGCTTTGGGCCGCTGGACACCTCCGCGCCTCCGATTCCGGTTCCGCAACTCATTAAGGAGTTCACGGCCAAGGAGACGGTTTTCCGGAACGCGCTGAACAACTACACCTATACCCGCAGTGTGAAGGTGCAGACCATTAACGACGACGGCAAGGTGGACGGGCAGTATTTCCAGGTGACGGACATCATGTTTGATCCGAACGGGCGCCGCGTGGAGCATGTGACGGACGCCCCGCTGAGCACGCTGGAGCGCGTATCCATGAGTCCGGCAGACTTTTCCGACATCGAAAACCGCCTGCCGTTTGTGCTGACCACCGAAGACGCGGAGCAGTACGACATCACATATGTGGGCAAGCAGAAGATCGACGAGGTGGACACCTACGTTTTCGACGTCGCGCCCAAAAAGATTGAGAAGAACCAGCGCTACTTCAAGGGGCGCATCTGGGTCGATCAGAAAGACCACCAGATTGTGGTGACGGACGGCAAGAATGTTCCGGACGATCTTCGCAAGGGGCACGAGGACCTTTCCCTGCCCTTCATCACCTATCGCCAGCAGATTGACGGCAAGTACTGGTTCCCGGTGTACACGCATGAGGACGGGGTTCTGCACTTTACCGGCGGCGACGGCTACATGAGCCAGGACGTTCATCTGCGTGAGACGGTGAAGTACACGAACTACAAGCAGTACCGTTCGACGGTGCGGGTGCTGTTCCAGGGGCAGGACATTTCAAACGGGCAGCCGGGGCAGAAGCAGACTCCTCCGCAGGCGGGGAAGCCGAAATAGTAGTGCTTCCCCACACAAGCAAAATCGCTTGTGTGGGCCACCCGACTTATGTTTTATCGAAATATGAGTGCGCAGAAGACGCTGAAAAAGTTTCGCGGAGTGTTGCAGCCGGATGGGACGGCCCTGAAGTGGGTCGTCATGAAAGTGCCGTTTGATCCGGCGAAGGCGTGGCCCGAGCGGAACGGGCTGAAAGTAAAAGGCACGGTCAACGGCTTCCCTTTCCGCACTTCCCTGTTCGGCTCGCCAAAAGGCGGCCATGTTCTGCTGGTGAACAAGCAGATGCAGAAGGGCGCGGGCGTTCGCCTGGGCGGCATGGCCGAGGTCGTTCTGGAGCCGGACCTGGAGGAGCGCGTAATCACGACTCCGCCGGAGCTTGAAAAGCTGCTGAAGCGCGATAAGGCGCTGAAGAAGTGGTTCGACGGCCTGAGCTACTCCAGGCGGAAATACATGCAGGACGAAGTGCGCGCGCCGAAGAGTTTGGAGGCGCGGGTGAGGCGGGCGGAGCAGGTGGCCGAACAGATGATGCTGGCGATGGAGGGCGAGAGTGAGCTTCCGCCGATTCTTCAGGCGGCCTTTCGCCGGCAGCCGCGCGCGCTGGAGGGATGGAAGGGGATGACTCCGGTGCAGCGGCGCGGGCACCTGCTGGGAATTTTCTATTACCAGAGTCCGGAGGCGCGGCAGAAGCGCGCGGACAAAGCCGTGGCGGATGCGGTGAAGAGGGCGAGCGATGAGCAATTAGCGAATCAGCGTTCAGGTGTTCCCCACACAAGCAAAATCGCTTGTGTGGGCCACCGTAAGGAGTATTAGCGCGTCAGCGGTTGAACGATGATGTATTGAGGCCCATTGATCTTATACGGCGAACCGGGGGCCTCGCGGTATCCCGTGGGAGTGATGGTGTAGACGTGCAGCCGGTTCCTGTTGCTGCCATGGACGCCGGTGATCGCGTACAGGTGGTTGCTGGTGTCCCAGAACATTTGATTGATGGGATCTTTGGTCAGCAGGCCCGTGTAGTGGGTGATGGGCGCGGCTCCGTGAAAGTGGAAGACCTGCAAGCCCTGCTGTCCGGCCACAGCCAGCAGTCTGCCCGAAGGAGACATTTTCATGTCATACACGGTGCGGATGGCGGTGGTGGGCATGTTGCTGGCGGTGCTGGTAGTGGTTAAAGAACCGTCAGCGTGCGCCGTGTAGGTGGCAAGCTGCACGGGATAGGGAGCGCATCCCGGCGGGTTGGCGGGATACTCAGCGAAGGCGACATGGTTGGTGGGGTCCGCGGCTCCAAGGTAAGGAATATAGGCGCGGAACTTGGCCGGGGCCTTGGGCGACAACATGATAGACGAGGTCTCGGTCAGCATTCCGTTAGCGGCGCGGGTGAAGCGATTCATGCTGTAGTACGTGCAACTGTCGTTGTAGGCCGTGTAGGCGTATTTGTTGTTTCCGATGAAATACGCGGCATTGATGTTCCAGTTGCCGGTATCGGTCAGGCCCAGATAATCCAGCGCTCCCGTCGCCCAGTCGACGGCCCAATTGGTCACTCCATTGTTGGCGCAGTCCACCAGAGACTCCGTTATGTAGAGCGACTTTCCGGAATGGTCAAAGACGAGCTGGCTTGGGAAGCCGCAGCCCGGCTGCACGACCTGCTGGTAGTTGGTGGCGACAGCGAAGCTGAGCGAACCGTTCTTCGCGATTCGGTAGGAGTTGATGTCGCTGCCGGAGACCGTCATAAGGTACTTGCCATCCACGACCATGTAACCGGCATTCTCCTGGAAGGGAGAACCTGGAACCGGCTTGAGGCGTCCCTTGCTGTCGGCTGCGAATGCAGAGATTTCCGGGGTATTGCCGCCCGCGGAATTAACGACGTAGACGTACGCTACGGGCGTTTTGGACGAGGGTTGCGCGCTGGCGGCTCCCACAAGAGACAAGCCGAGGCAGAGAGCGAGTACATAGCTCCGTTTCACACGAGACCTCCGAATCAAAAAGCAATTGTTGCGAGGACCCGGCAGACTTATCAGGACGGGTGCAGTTTTAACTACTTGCGCATGCTTGCTGATTAGAGAGGCGGAGAAGGGACGGTGGTTGCTTTTTAGAAAAGCGGGCGGCGGTCAGTGAGCAGAGGGGGCGCCACTGAAGGTACGTCCGTGCGGCGGGTGCCGCTGGTAGACTGGTTTTATCTTGGTTGAGCTGCTTCCATCGATTCTTTCCGCCGATTTTGCCCGCTTGGGCGAGCAGGTCCGCGCCGCCGAGCGCGGGGGCGGGAGCGTGATCCATGTGGACGTGATGGACGGCCATTTTGTGCCCAACCTGACGCTGGGGCCTCCGGTGGTGAAGTCGCTGCGGAAAGCCACGGACCTGCCGCTCGATTGCCACATGATGATCGAGAATCCGGACGAGTTTGTGGGTCCGTTTGCCGAGGCCGGGGCGAACTGGATGAGCGTCCACTATGAGGCCTGCCGGCACCTGCACCGTTCGCTGCAACTGATTGAGCAGCATGGGATGAAGCCGGGGGTGGTGATCAATCCAGCGACCGAGGTTGACCTGCTGGTCCCGGTGCTGGGGATGGTGCACCATGTGCTGGTGATGAGCGTGAATCCGGGATTTGGCGGGCAAAGCTTTATTCCTTACTCGCTGAAAAAGCTGCGGAGGCTCAAAGAACTTCGCCAGGAATTGGGGTTGAGTTATAGGATTGAGGTTGACGGCGGCGTGGCTCACGACACCATTGCCGATATCGTCGAAGCAGGAGCCGAGCTTTTGGTGGCCGGCAATGCCGTTTTCGGAGAAGGAAATCCGGAGCGGGACGCTTGCGCGTTGCTGGAAGCGGCGCGAAAGGCGGAACGGAAGTAAGACGAATCCCACCCTTGCCGCGATGAAGCGTCAAGGATGGGGCACCCCAAAGGGGTCGTTGAGGTTTTATGAATCGAGTCATTACCCAGATTGCCACTGCGGGGCTTTGCGCGGCCCTGCTGCCCACCGCCTTTGCACAGAAGAAGAGCTTCGACCTGAACAAGAATCCGCTGGCGGATGTGAAATCGCAGCAGCCGGACAAGATTCTGTATGACAAGGCGCTGCACGCGCTGAAGAAGGGCCGCTATGACGTGGCCCGGCTGGATTTGCAGACGCTGCTGAATACGTATCCGGAAACCGAGTACGCGATGCGCGCGAAGCTGGCCATTGGCGACACCTGGTATAAGGAGGGCGGCACCGCCGCGCTGACCCAGGCCGAGTCCGAATACAAGGACTTCATCACTTTCTTCCCGAACACGCCGGAAGCCGCCGAAGCGCAGATGAAGGTGGGAGACATTTACTTCCAGCAGATGCAGAAACCGGACCGCGATCCGGCGAACGCCGACCAGGCGGAGCAGGAATACCGCACCATGCTGCAGGAGTTTCCGGACTCGCCGCTGGTTCCGAGGGCCAAGCAGCGGCTGCGCGAAGTGCAGGAAGTGCTGGCGCAGCGCGACTATGAAATCGGCGACTTTTATGCAGCACGCGAAAATTATGCCGGGGCCATTGCGCGGCTCCAGACCGTGGCTGATTCGTATCCGCTCTTCAGCCACGCGGACCAGACGCTGATTACGCTGGGCGACTGCTATGCCAATGAGGCACAGATCGCCAGAATGCTGCGGCTTCCTCCCAAGGCCAAGGCCGAGATTGTGAAGGTTTATGAGGACCGCGCAGCCGCGGCGTGGGACCGCGTTGTGACCCGCTATCCCATGGCCCCCCATGTGGAGGAAGCCAAGGACCGGCTGATCGCGATGGGCCGCGATGTTCCCGAGCCCACGCAACAGGAGCTTGCCGAGAGCGAAGCGGAAGAAGGCAGCCGCATGAACGTGAAGCTGCAACAGCGCGCGCTCATGCTGATTAAGCAGGGTCCCTCCACCGTGAAGGCGGCGCGCGTTGGCCAGCCCACGCTGAAAGACCCGCCGCAGACCTTCGCTCCGCAGGTTGTGCGCGAAAACATGGACCTTTACAGGGCCGCGATTGAGGGCAAGCCGCTTCCCAACCTGAACCCCGCGGGCAAAGACCAAACCGCAGTCGCCATCCGCCATGGCGAGGCGACTCCGGCGGCCACGAATCCGCAGCCTCTGCAACTTGAGACGATTCCGGACCGTAGCGGCTCGGCAGGCAGCACCGTGACGGTGGTGGTTCCGGGCCCGGCGGTCAGCGCCGGAGGGGGATCGGCTGCTCCGAACAATAGCGCAGCCGCTACTGTGGTTCCGGCCGCGGCAGCGGGCAACGCGGTGGTCAAGCCGGTTGGCCCGGTGGACAACAAGCCGCTTCCCCCGGTGGATAAACCCGCTGTAGCCGCCAATCAGATCAATGACGTGCAGGGCACCGGTCCGGCGCAGGTGCAGACCGGCGCAACCGCTGAAAACGGCAAGAAGAAGAACAAGAAGGCCCCGTACGATTCAAGTACGGAGTCTTCCAGCAAGCACAAGCCCAAGCACGGCCTGAAGAAGCTGAACCCGTTCTAAGGGATGGAGAGTAAAGCGCGAGAGGCCGCCCGCGGGCGGTCTTTCCGTTTTATGTGACCAACGCCGCGCGGCATGCCGGACGGGCTGGCCGGCGACGCTGTGCTATCGTCAAACTTGGACACTCCTGGAATGCCCCACGAACTACAGAAAGCCTATGATCCCACGGCGATTGAAGACCGCTGGGCCGCCTATTGGGTAAGCGAGCGCCTTTTCCATGTGGACTCGGCCTCGGCAACCTCCGGCGCAAAGCCGTTCACCATTCTGCTGCCGCCTCCGAACGTGACTGGACGCCTGCACATGGGGCACATGCTCAACCAGACGGAAATGGACATTCTGACCCGCTGGCACCGCATGTGCGGCGACCTGGCGCTGTGGGTGCCGGGGACCGACCACGCGGGAATCGCCACGCAGATGATGGTCGAGCGGCAACTCGACAGCGAGGGCACGAGCCGTCAGCAGCTTGGTCGCGAAGCCTTCATCGAGCGCGTGTGGGAGTGGAGACGGCATTACGGCGGGGCGATCCTCGACCAGATGAAGCGGCTGGGGGCGAGCGTGGACTGGTCGCGCGAATACTTCACGATGGACGAGAACCTTTCGCGCGCTGTGAAGGAAGCATTCGTCCGGCTGCATGAGCAGGGGCTGATTTATCGCGGGGCCTACATCGTCAACTGGTGCCCGAGGTGCCAGACGGCCATCAGCGATCTGGAAGTGGTCCACGAAGAACAGCAGGGCAAGCTGTGGGAGATTCGGTATCCGGTGATTGGCGAGCATGGCAAACCGGAGCCGGGGCAGTTCCTGACCATTGCCACCACGCGGCCCGAGACGATGCTGGGCGATGTCGCTGTGGCGGTGAATCCCGAGGATGAGCGATACAAGCATCTGCATGGGAAGAAACTGCGGCTGCCGCTGATGGGGCGCGAGATTCCGGTTGTGACGGATAGCTGGGTCAGTTCCGATTTCGGCACCGGGGCGGTCAAGGTGACGCCCGCGCATGATCCGAATGACTTTGCGATTGGGCAGAGGCATGGGCTCGAGTCGATTTCCGTGATGGACGACACCGGCCACATCAACCCCGAAGGCGGCAAGTACGAGGGGCTCGACCGCTATGTTGCGCGAAAGAGAATCCTGGAAGATCTGGATGCGCAGGGCCTGCTCGGAACAGTGCGCGAGCACACGCACGCCGTGGGCAAGTGCGACCGCTGCAAGACGGTCGTGGAGCCGCGCCTCTCGACGCAGTGGTTCATCAAGATTCAGCCGCTCGCGGACCAGGCAATTGCCGCCGTCGAGCACGGGCACATCAAGTTCACGCCCGCGCAGTACGCGAAGACTTACTTCGAGTGGATGAGGAACATTCACGACTGGTGCATCTCGCGCCAGTTGTGGTGGGGGCATCGCATTCCGGCGTGGCACTGCGGAAAGTGCCGCCAGATCACGGTCGCGAGAGAGACTCCGGCACAGTGCGCGCACTGCGGCGGCGAAAATATTACGCAGGAAACCGACGTGCTGGACACGTGGTTTTCCTCCGGCCTGCTGCCGTTTACCGTGTTCGGATGGCCGGAGCGCACACCGGACCTCGACACGTTTTATCCGACGCAGCTACTCGTTACCGGCTTCGATATTTTGTTCTTCTGGGTGGCGCGGATGATTATGCTGGGCTGCCACTTCATGCTCGACATGCCGATGCCCGACGGCAGCGAGCGTGCCCTGAAGGACGCTGTGCCCTTCCGCGAGGTCTATATTCACGCGCTGGTGCGCGACGCCGACCGGCAGAAGATGTCCAAGACCAAGGGCAACGTTATCGACCCGATTGAGACTGTGCAGAAGTACGGGACCGACGCCGTGCGCTTTACGCTGGCATCGATGGCCTCGCCCGGGACCGACATTGCCTTCAGCGAAGCGCGCACGGAGGGCTATCGCGCCTTCGCCAATAAAATTTGGAACGCAGCGCGATTCATCTTCATGAACGTGGACCGCGCGGCGGAAGCCGGAATCAAGGTTGATCTGAACGCGCCCGCTCCCACGAGCGACAGGCTGGAAGCGCGCTGGATCATTTCGCGACTGAATTCCGTTGCGAGAGAAGTGAACGCAATGCTGGGCGAATACCGCTTCGATGAAGCGGCAAGGATCGTCTATCAATTTTTCTGGGGCGACTTCTGCGACTGGTATCTGGAAATTGTGAAGCTGCGGCTGGACTTCAGCGAATCGGCGGACAAAGCCGCCACACGTGCCGCGCTGCAGACGCTGGTGGCGACGTTTGAGGCTGCGCTGCGGCTGCTTTCGCCATTCATGCCGTTCATTACCGAAGAGCTTTGGCATGCCGTTTATGACGACAAGCCGCCGGCGAAGTCCATTGCGCTTTCGCGTTATCCGCAGGCGGATGACCGACTCATCGATTCGGAGACCGAGATCGGCATGGCGCAGTTGCAGGAGATCGTAGTGACCCTCCGCGCGTTGCGCAAAGACCTTGAAGTGCCGGAGCGGGAACTGGCTCACGCTGAAATCAAAGCCAACGCTTGGCTCCAAAGCATCATCTCGCCAGATCATGAGATAGTTACAAAGCTGGCCCGGCTTTCCGGACTGGAGTTCGCAACCGCATGGAAACTCAGTCCTGCGAACTCCCGCACGACTGCGAGCTTCACCGTTGGGCTGGACTACGAAAAGCAGATTGACGTGGCCGCCGAACGGGAGCGCCTCCAGAAAAAATTGGAACAGTACGAAAAACAACTCGCCAGCGCCGAACGCCAGCTTAATAACAAAGCGTTTTTGGCCAAGGCTCCTGAAAAAATTGTGGCGGGGCTGAAAAGGCAAGCGTCCGAGACCGCCCTGCTCCGGCAGGAAACCCTCGACGCGCTCGAAAAGCTAAAGCAACTCGCATAGAAAGCCTATGGACTGGAAAAGCAGAAAGATTGAAGCGATCCTCGAACAGGCGCTCGTTGAAGACAAGGCCACGAGCGACGTAACAACGGCCATAACGGTCGATCCGCGGCTGCGCGCGTCGGCGACCATCATCGCCAAACAGGACTGCGTGGTTTCTGGGTTGGGCTGCATTCCGCGCTTTCTGGACATTTACGCGCGGCTCGATAAAAAAGCCGTCGGGCGGTTCGAGGTCATCAGCCATCCGGAGATGTTCGACGGGGTGCACGCGAGGCGGGGGCAGGCGCTCGCTGTGATTCGCCACAACGCGCGGGTGATCCTTTCGTGCGAGCGCGTCATTCTGAACCTGATGCAGCGCATGAGCGGCATTGCCACGCTCACCCGAAAATATGTGGACGCCATTCAGGGCACCAACGCGAAAATTCTGGACACGCGCAAGACCATTCCCGGGCTTCGCATCCTCGACAAATACGCGGTGCGCTGCGGCGGCGGGGAAAACCACCGACTCGATCTTTCCGATGGAATCCTAATTAAGAACAACCACATCTCGCTCGGCGGCGGAATTGAAAAGGTGCTGGCGCGCGCGCACCAGTTGCGCCGTGAAGGACAGGTCATCGACATTGAAGTCCGCACCTTTGAGGAGTTGCAGACCGCGCTCGATAACGGGGCCGAGTCGCTGCTGCTGGACAACTTTACGCCGGCGGAGATCAAGAAGGCCGTGAACATTGTCCGCGAACACAACGCAGACATTCCCACAGAGGCTTCCGGCGGCATTGTGCTGGAGAACATCCGCAAATACGCGCAGGCCGGAGTCGATTACATATCCGTAGGCGCGCTTACGCACTCCGCCCCGGCGGTGGACCTAAGCATGAAGATTACGGCGGAGATTTATTGATCCATGAGCGCCGAGGTGGATGACCCGTTCGACCTGCCCGCGCTGAATGAGGGGCTGGCGGGAACGCGCTTCAAAGACAAGCTGCACTTTTTCCCCAGCATCCCTTCGACCAACACCCATGCAATGACCGAGGCGGAAAGAGGCGCGCCGGACGGTTCTGTTTATTTTGCCGATGAGCAAATTTCCGGACGCGGACGCGGCGCGCACAACTGGTCCTCGCCGCCCGGCTCGGGCCTGTACGTGAGCGTGCTGCTGCGCCCGGCCGTCGCGCCTGCCGATGCACTTTGGTTTTCACTGGCCGCCGGACTTGCCGTGCGCGAAGCCGTGCGGCGGGTCACATCGCTTGAATGCGACCTGCGCTGGCCCAACGATCTGCTCTTCGGCAGCAGGAAATTCTGCGGAATCCTGACTGAACTGAATGCCGAAGCCACGCGCGTGCGGCATCTGGTCATCGGCATCGGTATTAACGTCCACCAGCCGCAATTCCCAGACGAGTTGCGCGATCTGGCCACGTCGCTCCATATCGAAACAGGCCGCGACTGGCCGCGCCAGGACCTGCTCGCCGCGTTGCTGCAAGAGCTCGACCGCGAAGTGGCCGCGCTTACCGCGCCAGGCAACCTGCCCGCCGCGACGGCCAATATCCTCGACCACCTTGAGAGCGCTTCCAGTTGGATTCGCGGCAAACAGGTGTATGTTGACGAGATGGAAGGCTACGCGGGCGTGACGGAAGGACTGGACGCGCGCGGCTTTCTGCGGGTCCGCGCCGCCGACGGGCTGCGGACGGTTTTTTCCGGCGGAGTCAGAGAACAAAAATCAATCCGGTGATCGAATGCTTCTTGCGCTCAATGTAAACAACACCAATACGGTTATCGCGTTGTATCCCATCCACAACGGGCACGCGGGCAAGCTGCGCATCACGTGGCGCATCAGCACGCGGCAGGCGCAGACCGCCGATGAATACGGAATTCTCGTCCGCAATTTGCTACAGGGCGAAGGCATCGGCGCGAAGGACATCACCGGCATTGTCATCGCGTCGGTCGTCCCGCCGGTTGATTGGATTTTGCGGCAGTTCTGCGAGCGGTATTTTGGGCAGAAGCCGCTGTTCATTGAGCCGGGCGTGAAGACCGGGATGCCTGTCCGCACCGACAACCCCGGCGAAGTCGGGGCCGACCGCATCGCCAACTGCGTGGGAGCGTTCGAGCAATATGGCGGGCCGTGCATCGTGGTGGATTTTGGCACCGCGACCAACTTTGACGTGATCTCCGCCAAGGGTGAATTTCTTGGCGGGGCGATTGCGCCGGGGCTGAACATTTCCGCTGAAGCGCTGTTTGCGCGCGCCGCGCGACTGCCCCGCGTGGAGATCAAGCGCCCGGCCAAAATCATCGGCACCAATACGGTGGACAATCTCCAGATCGGACTGTTCTACGGGCACATCGGGCTGGTGGATAGCATCCTTGAGCGCATGATCGGCGAGCTTGGCAAGGAGACGATCTGCGTGGCCACGGGCGGCC
>DASTXK010000172.1:0-16564 GCA_035765555.1 Acidobacteriaceae bacterium | reverse complement strand
AAAGAAAGTCCGTTATCTGCCTTGCTCCGGATGGAGGCAGGCTCAGAAGCGATCTTGATTTGCGCAACTATAACCAACAACCAAACCCGGAGCGAGCAGGCAAAGCCCGGCAGAACACGAAGTCAAAGGAGGGTATGAGATGAACAGCAGCTTGTTTTCCGTTTTGAAGTCGGTATTGAAAATAGCGGTCGTATGCATGATGCTGGTCTGGGCCGCGAATAGAGTCCAGGCGCAAACTGGGTATCCAACCTGCAGCAATCCTTTGTACCCAGATCAGTACAATTCGTGCATGGGGCAGTGTGGCCAGACACAGTCAGCATGTCAATCGGATTGCGAAGAACAATACTTCTGTGGCACTGCCTGCGCTTCGAATCCGCAAGGTCAAAGCTGCTTGCTCTGCCAGCAGGATCTTGCGAGCTGTCAGGACGGGTGCACCAGTAGTTTCAACTCCTGCGCGACAAGTTGCTACAACGAATACTGCATTTAGCCGCTCAAGCATGGCTATTCCACTGGAGGGCGGCTTACTCCCGCCTTCCGGTTGGCCCATTGGTGGAAAAGCGGTTATATTTCTAGCCGAACCGGAAAGGAGCCTCAAATGTGCTGGAAGGTGTCCGCACTATTGCCAGTTCTCCTGATCGCTGTCGGCCTCCGCGCGCAGACCCATCCGCAACAGCCAACACCGGCGCCGCTGACATTGCAGCGATACTCCCGAATGGTGAGCCTGGATGTGGTGGTGAAAGACCCCAAAGGACATCACATTACGGGGCTGACGGCAAAGGATTTTGAAATTTTCGAGCAGACCCCAAGCAAGAGCCGCGATAAGCGGGAGCAGAGGATCGCCGGGATTCGAGAGGTGCATACGGCGGCAATGGCAGCCCCTGCGGCGGCTCCGGCGAACACGGCTCCTGGCGTTTATACAAACGCGGTTTCCGCTCAGAAGGACCCTGTGCCACCGACGGTCCTGTTAGTGGACGGGATCAACACGGAAACTCAATACCAGGCGCAGGTCCATGTGCAGATGCTGCGCATGCTGCGGCAATTGCCGCGCAACGTGCCGGTGGCGGTGTTCCTGATGGGCAAACATCTGGAATTGCTCCAGAGCTTCACCACGGATCCGGAGCTTGTGCAGACAGCGCTGGCGAAGGCGGTGAGCGCGACGGGGCAGGGGCTCGGGCATCTCGATCCGAAAGACGATCCATCGGCTCCCGGTAACCAGTTTTATGGATTGTCAGGCTCCCGGGCCGGCGGAGATGCCGCGGTGCTTGCCGCGCGTGCCCAGGAGTTCGACCAGATCGTCTACGCCGCGAATATACAGGAGCGGTTTGATCGGACCTACACCGCGTTTTTATCAATTGCGCGGAGTATGGCGGGTTTTCCGGGTCGCAAGAACCTTTTGTGGCTATCAACGTCGTTTCCGCTGACACTGAATCCTTTCTTAAATCAGGATGATCTGGCCCACCTGGATTTTCAGAAGCAGATGCAGGTTCTGGACAATGTTTTGAGTGATGCCAAGATTGCTGTCTATCCGGTGGACATTGGCGGCGTGCGGAACCTGCAGGCGTACTCGGCCGAAGCCAGACCTGCCAACCCGTATGCGGTGCCATCCACGACCGTCGATGGGCAGCGGATCGCAGGTGCGGAATCACGCCAAATCGAGATGTGGAACCATGAGCAGAACACGATGGTTTCAATTGCCAAAGACACCGGCGGCAAGGTGTGCATGGGCAGCAATGACCTGGGGCAATGCGTGCGCGACGCTGTGGACGACGGAAGCGATTTTTACGAAATTTCTTATTATCCCGACTCGCCAGACTGGAATGGGGAATATCGAAAAATCTTTGTGAAGGTCCGGGAGCACGGTGCGCGCCTGAACTATCGGCAAGGGTATTATGCAACTCCGGAGGCGAACGCTGATCCACGGGTGCAGACGGCCGAGATGCAGAAGGACTGCGGCGATCTTCTAAACGCCACGGGAGTCGCATTTCATGCCAGCAGACTGGCCCCGGACGGGCAAGGACACCTTAAGTTCGGTCTGTCGATCGACCCCTCGGACCTTACGTTTTCTACGGCCCTGAATGGAGATCAGAAATTGAGCGTGGAAGTGGGGGTATGCACTTTCGATCAGCACGGCTGGCCACAGAAACTGATTGCGTATCCCATCAATGTGCAGCTAAGTGCAAAGGCGTACCACACCCTGGTCAACGGGGGACACTTGCAGGATTTGATCCTGGTGCCGGAGCCAAAGCCGACGGCGGTGCGGCTGCTGGTGAAAGATGTTCTGAGCGGAAAGCTGGGGTCGGTTTACATTCCAACGGACGATAGCAGGTTGAACTGACGGGTTCGCCGCAGAGTATTAACAGGGCATTGGCAAGCGGCCGTACCCGCTTGTTGCTCTCACGGCTCGTCGTGGTAGATACCGATTTGGACCTTCCCGCCTTGTTTGAGTTTGGCGCGGAACATGCCGGGGGTGTTGAAGCTCCAGGCTGTTTGGCCGTCGGGGGTGATGGCGACGACTCCGCCGTCTCCGTGGATGGGGGCGAGTTGTTTCTGGATCACTTGATCCGCGGCGGCTTGCAACCGCATGTGTTTGTATTGCACAAGCGCGCAGATGGTGCGGGCGACGGTGTAGCGGATGAAGTATTCTCCGATGCCGGTGCCGGAGACGGCGCAGGATTGGTTGGAGGCGTAGGTTCCGGCTCCGATGAGGGGCGAGTCGCCGATGCGGTCCCAGCGCTTGGCGGTGAGTCCTCCGGTGGAGGTTCCCGCAGCGACGTTGCCGTGCTGGTCAAGGGCGACGACGCCCACGGTCCCATAGTTATGGTTGTCGGGAAGCTCGATGTATCCGTTGCCGAATTGGGCGCGGGCGCGGCCTGATGTGGGCGGGGGCGGGACTCCCTGCGGGCGCGGCGGGATGGGGAGATTTTCCTTTTTGAGTTCTTTGATGAGGGCCTGCCAGCGCGATTCGGTGAAGAAGTAGCTGCGCGGCTCCTGCTGGAGGCCGGCGTGGACGGAGAAGGCGTCGGCTCCGGTGCCGGAGAGCAGGACGAAGGGGGTCTTCTCCATAACGGCGCGGGCGAGGGCGATGGGGTGGCGCGTGTGCTGGACATCGGCGACGGCCCCGGCCTTCATGGTGGCTCCGTCCATAATGGAGGCGTCCATCTGGTTGGTGCCGTCGGCGGCGAAGACGGCCCCGCGTCCGGCGTTGAAGAGGGGATTATCTTCCATGATTTCGATGGCGGCCTGGACGGCGTCGAGGGCGGAGCCTCCTTTGTCGAGGACGGCTCCTGCGGCGGTGATGGCCTGGCGGAGTCCGTCGCGGTACTGCTTTTCAATCTGCGGAGTCATGGAGGAGCGCTCGATAACGCCTGCTCCGCCGTGGAGGACGACGGCCCATTTATGGGCTTTCAATGCGCGCGGCTTGTGGGTTTGGGCTTTGCTGTGTGCGGGCATGGTGAGTACCGGGACGAGGACGCAGGCCAGCAGGACGGCCAATCGCTTCACGGCAGCGCTCCTTCAGGTTGGGTTTTGTCTTGGTTTTTGTAGATGACGCCGTTCTTCATGACGAAGCGGACGCGAGTGACGGCGGAGATGTCGGCGAGCGGGTCACCGTCGACGGCGATGATGTCGGCATAAAAGCCGGGCTTGAGCTGGCCGATCTGGTCCTGCCACATGAGGAGCCGCGCTCCGTTGATGAGGTCGGCGCGTAGGACGTCGGCGGCGGACATTCCGTATTTGTTCATCAAAACGAGTTCGCGGGCCTGGGTTCCGTGCGGGAAGGGGCCAACGTCAGAGCCGACGGCCATGGGGACTCCAGCGGCAACTTGTTTGCGGAACTGCGCGGTGTGGAAGTCGAAGAAGGCGCGCTCGCGGGCGCGTGCGGCGGCGCTGGGCGCGTGGTCGGCGAAGTACTCGAAGATGGTCAATGTGGGGACGGCGTAAATCTGCTTCTGCTTCATGAGTGCTTCGGTCTCGGCACTGAGGTAGAGGGCGTGGTCGATGGAGGCGACTCCGGCCTGGGCGGCATAGAGCGCGGCAGGCTCGGTGGTGGAGTGGACTCCGACTTTGGTGCCGAGGCGGTGGGCTTCGGCGACGGCGGCTGCGAGCTGGGCCTCAGTGTATTGGTAAGGAGCGACCAACATTCCATTGACCATGCGGTCGTGGCCGGTCTGGTAGATCTTGATCATGTCCGCGCCCTGCTTTATCTGCGTGCGGATGACCTGGATGAGCTGGTCGGTGGAGTCGGCGTAGGTGGCGTTGCCGGGAATGTGCAGCGCGGGGTTGAAGCCGAGGGCTTCCTCGTGGCCTCCGGTGATGCTGATGGCGTTGCCGGTGATGCGGAGGCGGGGTCCGGGAATTGCGCCGGAGTTGATGGCGTCGCGCACGGCGGTGTCGGCTGAGCCCGCGCCCTCGGTTCCCATGTCGCGCTCGGCGGTGAAGCCGGCAAGGAGGTCGTCGCGGGCCTGAATGGTGGCGGTGATGGTGCGCTCGGGGACGGATTCGTCCACGGTCTGGAGGTTTTCATCGGGCGCGGGGTGGAGGAAAAGATGGACGTGGGCGTCGATGAGTCCGGGCATGAGGGTGAGCGGGCCGAGGTCGATGACGGTTGCGCCCGGCGGGTGCGGGACGGTGGTTCCAACGGCGGCGATGTGGTTGCCCTTGATGAGCACTTCGCCGGGGGAGACGAGCGAGGCCTTTTCCACGTTGAGGAGATGAGCGGCGCGGAGGACGATGGGCGGCTGCGCGGGCGGCTGGGGCGTGGTTTGGGCTAGGAGCGAGAGCGGCAGGAGGGCAGTGAAAATTACGATGGAAAAGCGTGGGCGCGCAGGCATGGCCAACATCATAAGCCCTTTTTTCAGCAATAGGATGCTATACTTAGGGCACGCTCAGTTGTTTGGACTGTGAGCCGCTCTTAGCCCTCATCCAGCAAGACCGCCTGTCAGGAATTTTCCCCCAAGCCCCTCAGCGTAATGGCCCGATTCGATATTCATCCGGCCAGGTTGCATTGCGCGATGCGCAGCAACCGAAGACGCAGCGTGCGGCAGAGTTGAGGCAACTCAAAAACTTCCCTACGTAAAAAATGTATTTTCCCGCGCCGGTGTGCGCCGGGAGCTATCTACGCCAGCGGTGGCTCGTATCGCAAGACACGGGGATGAATGCGACCGCAGGCGCAAGGACTAAGTGAATCAATTTTCTGAATTTTCAATTTCCGCCGGGCTGAAGAAGCAGCTTGTGGCGGCCAACTTTATTACTCCAACCCCGGTGCAGGCGCAGGCGATTCCTCCCGCGCTGGAAGGGCGCGACGTGCTGGCGACAGCGCAGACGGGCACGGGCAAGACTCTGAGTTTTTTGATTCCGCTGATTGAGCGGATGCCGAAGGCGAAGGGCTGCTCGGCGCTGATTCTGCTGCCCACGCGTGAGCTGGCCATGCAGGTGGAGCAGAACTACCGCAAGCTGACGGGCAACTACAACTCCATTGCACTTGTTGTTGGTGGCATGGCCGAAGGGCCGCAGTTGCAGGCGATCCGCAATGGCGCGCGCATTATTGTGGCGACGCCGGGACGGCTCGAGGATTATCTGGACCGCAAGCTGGTGAACCTGACCGGCGTGAAAATGCTGGTGCTGGACGAAGTGGATCGCATGTTGGACATGGGCTTTAAGCCGTCGATCCGGCGCATTGCCGCCGCGCTGCCTAAAGAGCGGCAGACCATGTGCTACTCGGCGACACTGAGCGAGCAAATTAAGGAAGTGGTTCGGGACTATCTGAAGAACCCCGCGCGGATCGAGATTGGGTCTGTGCTGAAGCCCTGCGAAAATGTGGAGCTTCAGACCTTCGAGGTGCCCATGGATAAAAAGCAGGAGTTACTTGAACACCTGCTCCAGCAGAATAAAGGCAGCTTTCTGGTCTTTGTCCGCACCAAGCACGGGGCGGACCGCGTGGCGCGCAGGTTGAAGCGTTCGGGGCACACAGCAACGCAGATTCATGGCGACCGTTCGCAGTCGCAGCGCAACGCCGCGTTGAAGAGCTTCGCTCAGGGCGGACATCGGGTGCTGGTGGCGACAGATGTGGCGGCGCGCGGTATCGATGTGGCCCACGTGGCCCACGTTGTCAATTACGACATGCCTCGCGAAGCCGAGGACTTTGTGCATCGCATCGGGCGCACCGGGCGGAATTCGGCGCGGGGAGTTGCGTCAACCTTCGCGGCCCCGGATGAGAAGCTGTTGCTGCGCAAGATGGAAAAGAAGCTGGCGATCCATATGAGGCATTTCCGGGTGCGGGCCAGCGAGGCCGCCGCGCAGGCGGTGTAGGACCGGATAGAGTGTGTTCCCCACTCAAGCCAAAACCGGGCTTGAGTCTACCCCACGAACAAAAACCTGTTCGTGGGGACCCCGAAGTGGGCCAACTAATTCTGGTTCAGGCGCTGACAACTCCAAACATCTGGAGCAGGCTTTGGGTGGCCTGCGCGGCATCGTGCGAATGGAAGTCCGGGGCGAGTTGCAGTGCGGAGGCCTTGGGGGCAAGCGAGGACAGCTCTTTGTAGACCATTTGCGACGTGAGCTGCGGGTTACACGGGCCGATGAGAAGATAGTCCACCTGATCGGCGCAGAGCAGGATTCTGGCATCGCGCAGCGAGCAGACAGTTTTTACGTGGAAGCCGTGCTGCGAGAGGACGCTTCGCACGAAGGCGCAAAGGTCGGAAGACTGGTCGAAGACCAGCAGGGTGGCGCCGGGCTTTTTCTCCTTCACGGGCGGCGGGCAGGCGCCCAGGAATGACTCGATTGCTTCCTGCTCGGTGGAGTAGCTCCGAAGGAATTCGTTGAGCTTGGTGATTCCGAGCAGATGCGCGACGAACGGCTGCGGAGCGGCGATGCGGATCGCGCCTCCGCGCGTGCTGACGCGATAGGTTTGCCGCACGATCATTCCCAGCCCCATGCTGTCCATGCGGGAGACGCGGGCAAGATTTAGGACAATGCGGGAAAATTCCTGCTCGGCCTCTTCGAGCGCCGCTTCCAGAACCGTCGCTTCGTGTCCGGCCATGATGCGGCCTTCGCAGTCGATGATGCAGACGGTCCCGCAATAACGTGCGGTTACGGTGAGAGACATGCTTCCTCCGGTTGATACTCGGAGATTTGGGGGAGAGGGAACTAGCCTACCAGCCTACATCAATCAGGGCGGGAGGGTGGAATTTTTTTGATGGCCCTCCGCGCGCAGAACGAAGCGGGCGCGGCTCATCAACGGAGGTGGGCGGCCGGATGCGCTCTCAACCGCTCCGCCGGAAGACCGGCCGCGCGATGCGGGTCACATAAGTCGGGGCGGGAGTCGATTACAACAGGTACACCGGGCTTAGAATCCTATGGACATGCACGCGCAGATCAAACTCGGACGCATTTTTGGCATTGAGCTGGGGCTGCACTATAGCTGGCTGATCATCGCCGCCTTGATCGCGTTTTCGCTCGCGCAGCACTTTCGCGCGACAGACCCGAACTGGAGCACGGCAGTGGTGTGGGGCGCGGCGCTGATTACGTCGGTGCTGTTTTTTGCCTGCCTTTTCGCGCACGAGCTGTCGCACTCGTTCGTGGCTCTGTCGAGGAAGATTCCGGTGCGGCGCATCACGCTGTTCGCGCTGGGGGGCGTGGCTCAGATTGAAAAAGATGCGCCCGACGCCGGGACCGAATTCTGGATTGCCATCGCCGGGCCGATTTCAAGCCTTGTGCTGGGGGCGATTCTGCTGGGCGCCGCGCTGGGCGCTGGATGGACTCCGCATACACCTGCGAAGACCCCACTGGTGGCGGTGCTGGTGTGGTTGGGATACATCAACGTGCTGCTGGGCATTTTCAACATGATCCCGGGATTCCCGCTCGACGGAGGCCGGGTGTTTCGCGCGATTGTGTGGCAGGCGACCGGGAACGCGGAACGCGCCATGAGGATGGCGACCCGCGTGGGCCAGTGGATTGGCGGCGGCCTGATCTTTTATGGAATTTTCCGGTTCTTCACGGGAGCGGGTTTCGCGGGGCTGTGGCTGTGCTTTATCGGATGGTTCCTGCTCGATGCGGCCAAGGCCAGCTATCTGCAGTATGAGACGACGACGCTGCTGAAAGACCTGAAGGCCGGGGACTTGATGTCGCGCGACTGCGTGTTGCTGGAGGGTGCGACGACGATTCAGGAGTTTGTGGACGAGCAGTTGCTGCGCTCGCCGCATCGCTGCTTTATGGTGACGGAAGACGGGCGAGTGGCGGGGCTGGTGACTCCCCGCGAGGTGAAGGCGACCGAGCGCAGCCGCTGGCCGGAGACAAGACTGAGCGAGGTGATGCGGCCTTTGGAGAAGGTCCATTCAATTGCGCCGGAAACCCCGGCCGTGGAGGCCATAGAGTTGATGGCGCGCGAAGACCTGAACCAGATTCCGGTGATTGCCGATCGCCATGTGGAGGGGATGATTACGCGCGCTAGGATTTTGCAAGTGCTGCGCGCAAGAATGGAATGGGGTTCGCGCGGATGATTCACGAAGAACGGGCAACGCGGTGAATCCCAGCCTATAATGCTTTCAAGATTCCTCTTCCCGCGATGCTTGGATTGCCATGGCCGGGTGGCAGCGGATCATCTCCAATTAAATTGAATGCGCCGCCGTTTTCTTTCCTTCCGCGACTTTGACTGGACCCTGATGGGGTTCGTGCTGCTGCTGGCCGTGGTCAGCGTGCTGGAGATTTATTCGGCCACGCTGCACACACGCTTTGCGGGCTTCTACAAGCAGCAGATTCTGTGGTTTTGCGGCGGGCTGGCGGCCATGTTTGTGCTGTCGGTCATTGATTATCACCGGCTGCTTGAGATTACGCATTGGCTGTACGGCGCTTGCCTGCTGTCGCTGATCGCAGTGCTGACGGTCGGGTCCAAAGTGATGGGCGCGCGGCGGTGGGTGCGGCTTCCGGGAGACATTCACTTTCAGCCCTCGGAATGGGTGAAGCTGGTGCTGATTCTGGCGGTGGCGCGATATTTTGTGGGGTTGGCGGGGCGTAAGCTGACCTGGCCCGACATTCTTAAGGCCATGGCGCTGGTGGGGATTCCTATGCTGCTGGTGCTGAAGCAGCCGGATCTGGGGACCGCGCTGACCTACTCGCCGATTCTGCTGGCGGGGCTCTTTCTGGGCGGAATCGACTGGAAGAAGGCCACGATTCTGGTCCTGGCGGCGCTGCTTCTCGCGGGGATCGCGTTTTCCAGCAACAAGATTCTGAAGCCCTACCAGAAGGCGCGCCTGACGAGCTTTATCAATCCGGGAGCGGACCCCAGAGGCAGCGGCTACCAGATTTTGCAATCAAAGATCGCCGTGGGCGACGGCGGGGTCTTTGGGCGCGGGACAACGAAAGGGACGCAGACGCAGGGCGATTTCCTGCCCATTCCCTATACGGATTTCATCTTCGCGGCGTTTGCCGAGGAGCATGGATTTATCGGCGCGGTGGTGCTGCTGCTGATATACTTCTTGATATTGATGCGTTTGATTCAAAACGCACAAACAGCCTCGGACCTCTCAGGCACGTTCCTGGTTATGGGCGTGGTGGCCGTACTGATTTTTCAGATTGCGGTCAACGTAGGAATGGTCATCGGGCTGATGCCGGTTACCGGGATACCGCTTCCGCTTATGAGCTACGGAGGGTCCTCGGTGCTGTTCACCTTTCTGGCTCTGGGCATGGTTATGAATGTCCGGATGAACCGCTTCGTGAACTAAGGCCCCGGCGCAAACGTTTTGGAACGACCCCGCCAGGGAGCGGGCGAGCAGCATAAGTATTTTCACTTTAACCGGCCGAACGGACCACCGGGCCGGACAGGATTGAAGCAATGAGGGCGCAAAGAATGGGAACGGCCCCGCCGGCAAGATCGGCTGAAGCGGTCACAAACTCTTTGCGTCTGGAAATTTCCGGCAAGACATTTGATTTTTCAGGCGGGCCTCCGCCGGGCAACCGGTGCGGGCGCGAACCATCCCCTCCGAAAAGAATCTTCGTCCCGGCGTCTCCAATCCTCTCCGGATTCCCGCACTGATCTGTCCCGGCCTTTGCCTGGGGCTGAAAACCCGGGCGGGAAAGAGACAGCATGGCAAAGGAAATTTGCATTTCAACCACGCCGCATGAGACGCGGCTGGCGATTCTGGAAGACGACGAACTCGCCGAAATCTACTACGAACGCGAGAACGAATACACCCTCGCGGGATCCATTTACAAAGGGCGCGTGACGCGCGTTCTGCCCGGCATGCAATCGGCATTTGTCGACATCGGCCTGGAGCGGGACGCCTTTCTCTACGTCACCGACTTTCTGGAAGAGCAGGAAGACAGCGACGAATTTGAGCGCACCAGCCTTTCTGACAATCAGCCGCGCCGGGAAAATGGACGGGGGCGCGAGCGCGAACCGCAGCGGGCGCAACCAGCACAGGCGGCGGAGCCGGAAGGTGAGAGCGGGGAAGAGTCTCCCGCCGGAACGCGGCGCTGGCGCGGACGCAGGGGGCGCGGTCGCGGCATGAGGCAGCGCGGGCGCGAAGGCCGCGAGCAGGAAACACAGGCCGAAGGACGGAGCGGAGAGCAAGTTCAGGATGAGCGGGTCGAAGCCGGTTTTGAAGATGTGCGGTTTGATGCGCCGGCGCCATCGGCGACGTCTCCGGCGGACAACAGGATTTATGAATCCGAGGCGGCCTTCGAGCAGCCTCGTGAAGCACGCAATGCGGAGCCGATTCTGCTTCCCGGCGAATCGCTTTCCAGGTACGGCGGCAAACCTTCGAGTGAAGAGGCCAGGCCGCACACGGCGGCCGCTGCTGTTGTTCCCGCGTTCAAGCCGAACTACACCGCTCCCAAGCCTTCCACGCTGATTGACGCGCCGCTGACCTGGGACGGAAGCTCGCTGCTGCCCGGCGAATCGCGCTCGGGACGCCGCGGTTCGAGGGCGGAACAGCCGCATGAGTCGCAGGTTGCCGCTCCAGTTGCTGAGGTCAGCGAGCCGGTTCATGAATCGGAAGAAGAGGTGCAGCAGCAGGGTCCGACCGAGAGCGCGTTCGAAGACAAAGCATCCGCAGTTGAAGAAGAAGTAGGAGCAGTCGAGGATGCACCCGCGGCCGAGCAGGAAGCAGCGGCAGTCGAGCAGGAAACAGCCGCAGCACCCGGGCCCGAACCGGAGCTGCATGAGGAAGTCCACGAATTCGAGCCGGAAGAAGCTTCGGCTTCGCACCGCGTCGATGCCGCCCCGCCGAGCGAATTTCGTGTTCCCAGCGTGGCCGATCCGGAAGAAGAAGCGCACGAGCAGGAGCATGAGCAAGAGCACGCCTTGAACGGCGCTTCCGATCACGACGAGCAGGCGACCGAAGTGGCCGACCAGCTCTTCGGATTCGCGCCCGGCGCGGGAATCCTGGAAGAAGAAGTAATCGACGAAGACGAGTACGACTTTGAGCCGATCCACGCCGAGGGCGACGAGCCGGAAGTGGACGAGATGGAGGAAGAGACCCTCGAAGGCTCCGGCCAACTTGGCGATGTGGTTCGCGAAGAACACGCCGACGAGCGCCTTGAGATTGAGAACGCCAGTCCCGAAGCTGAAGAGGCCGAGGCGGACGAGGCGGCAGGATTCCTCGAAGAGATCAGCGAAGAAGAACTGGACGAAGAAGACCAGAACGACGAAGAACATGCACCCGCCGCCGATGGCGCTGCTCCGGCGCGTGAGCGTGGAGGAGATCGTCGCGGGCGTGGCCGTGACCGTCGCGGAGGCCGCCTTGGTCAGCGCCGGGGACGCGGGCCGCATCGCGCTTCGGCGCAGACCATGGACCTGCCCATCATCAGTGACCTGCTGAAGCAGGGTCAGGAAATTCTGCTCCAAATCGCCAAGGAGCCGATTGCGAAGAAGGGCGCGCGCGTCACCAGCCACATCGCGCTGCCCGGACGCTTCCTCGTCTTCATGCCCACCGTGAACCATGTGGGTGTCTCGCGAAAGATTTCCTCCGATGGAGAACGCCTGCGGCTGAAACGGATTTTGATCAGCGAAAAGGGCGAGGCCTCGGGCGGATTCATCGTCCGCACCGCAGCAGATGGAGCCAGCGAGGACGAGCTTCGCGCCGACCTGCGCTTCCTCATCAGCTTGTGGAACGACATCAAGCAGCGCGAGGAAAGCAGCAAGGCCCCGGCGCTCATCTACCACGACCTGAACCTTGTGGAGCGCGTGTTGCGCGACCAGGTGAGCGACAACTTCTCGACTATCTGGGTGGACAGCGAGTCCGAGTACGAGCGGATTGTGCGCTTCCTCAACCGCTTCCAGCCCTCGCTGGTGCGGCGCGTCAAGCTCTACACCAAAGAGACGCCGCTCTTCGAGCAGTTCGGCATTCAGGACGAGATCACCAAGGCGCTGAAGTCGAAGGTGTGGCTCAAGTCCGGCGGCTCCATCGTCATCAACCAGACCGAAGCGCTGGTGGCGATCGACATCAACACCGGCAAGTACGTGGGCAAAACGGCGCGGCTTGAGGACACGATTCTCAGGACGAACCTCGACGCCATCCCAGAGATCGTGCGGCAGATTCGGCTGCGCGACCTCGGCGGCATCATCGTGATCGACTTTATCGACATGGACGAGCGCCGCAATCGCCACAAGGTGATGGCCGCTCTGGAAGAAGCCCTGAAGGCCGACCGCGCTCCGTCGAAGGTGCTGCAGTTCAACGATTTTGGACTGGTAGCCATCACGCGCAAGCGCGTCAAGCAGTCGCTGGAGCGGACCCTGAGCGTCCCCTGCCCGGTTTGCACGGGCACAGGGATGGTGAAGAGTCCGGCGACGGTCGCAAACGAAATCTACATCGAGTTGCGCAAAATGCAAAAGCACCTGGAGCGCGGCGATGTGATGCTGCGGGTGAATCCCGAAGTGGTGAAGGTGCTGAAGGCAGGCAACGCGCGCTGGCTGAACGAGCTTGAGGAGATGTCCGGCAAGACCATCATTGTGAAGAGCGACCCGGCGCTCCACCCCGAGCAGTTCGACATTCACTAAATGCACGTTGTAATCACGAGGAGCGGGCCGAAAAGCCCGCTCTTTTTTGCGCCCGTGAAAATCTCCTAAAACATTAGTTGACAAAACCGGCGCGGCGGGCGTCTTATAAGGGAAGAGTAGCTACGAACGATTTAGGAGATGAACGGAACCATGGCAATGGGAAAGAAAGAGCGTCAGACGCTGACTCCTCTGGAACTGGAAATCATGCAGGTCCTGTGGGAACACGGCGCGGGCACGGTGGCCGAGGTAAGGCCGCATTTGCGCGGCGAGCTGGCTTACACGACCGTGCAGACCATGCTGAACGTGCTGTGGCGCAAGAAGAAAGTGAAGCGTGTGCAGGAAGGCCGGGCCTTCCGGTATGCGCCGGTGGTGAGCCGCGAACGCGCGATGGGCGGCGCGCTCAAAGATTTGGTCAGCCGCATGTTCGGCGGATCGAGCGAGGCGCTGCTGATGGCCATGGTGGACTCCCGCCAGATTGACGCGGAGGACCTGGCGCGGATCGCGGAAAAGCTGAAAGAGCAGGGATCGGGGATCAGCCAATAGGCAACAGCGAATTTCGGAGAGAGTCGATGGAACAAGCCGTGATCGAGTATTTGGCAAATGCGTTGTGGCAGCTTCCTGTGCTGGCGCTGGGCGCGTGGCTGCTGCTGCGGATGTGGAATCCGGGACCGGCGGCGCGGCATCGTGTATGGCTGGCGGTGCTGGCGCTAGGTCTGCTGCTGCCGCTGCGCGGCGTGATGGGTCCCGTTCCGGCTACTACAGGTGATTCGGCCACAGCGGTCGCGAACGAACCAGCGGTTGCGCTTGCCGCGCTTCATCAAGGACCTGCCGCTCCGGTCGTCGCGGAGAGCGCTCCCAGAGCGGCCAGCAGCGACGGCGGCTGGGCGGTGTTGGCTGCTTTCGGAGCCTATCTGCATCGGGTGAGCGTGAACGCGGCGGCGCTGGATTGGATTGTGGGTCTCTGGCTGGCTGTGGCGTTTTGGGGACTGGCGCGGCTGACCATGGCGTGGCGCTCGGCGCGGCGGCTGGTTGCGGACTCGAGCGAGGCCATGCTCGACAATCGCGAGCGCGAGGCGTTGCTGGAATGCGCGCGGCAGATTGGGGTGAAGGCGCCTGAAGTTCGCGGATCGGACGCGTTGGCCGGGCCCGTTGTTGTGGGAGCGGCGAGGCCGGTCCTGCTGTGGCCAGAGGGCTTCGCGCGGTACTCGGGAGACGAACTGCGGGCCGCTCTGCTGCATGAGCTGGCACACGTGCGGCGGCGGGACTACGGAATGAATCTGCTCTGCGAAGCGGCGGCGTTGCCCTTGAAGTGGCACCCCGTGACGCATGTGGTGGAGCGGCAGATTCGAGCGACGCGGGAGATGGCTTGCGACGCGATCGCGGCCGAAGCAATGGAGTCGGAGATGGTCTACGCGGAGTGCCTGGTGTCGCTGGCGCGCAGCATCGCCGGCGGCGGCTTGGAAGAAAGTCCGGCGGTGGCTGGGTTGTTCAACGGCAACGTTATGGAGGAGAGAGTCATGCGACTGGTGAGGGGAAAATCGACGATGAGTATGCGGGCGCGGATTGCGCGCAGCGCGGCTGGCGTGGCGGCAATGGCTGCGGCCATCGTGTTGGCGGGGGCCTTCCATGTGGCTCCGGCGATGGCGCAGCAGGCGGAGGTTGCTCCGGCCGCGCCACCCGCCGTTCCCGCCACGCCACAGACACCAACTGCGCCAGCGATTGCCTTGCCGAGAGCGCAGGTTGGGACACCTCCTCCGCCGCCTCCGCTGACTGAGCCGGTTACGGAGCCCGCGCCGCCAGCACCGCCGCAAACTCCGGCTGTTGCGCCGCCGCAAGTTCCGGCTGCGCCGCATGTTCCGGAGACCACTCCACCCGCGCCTCCGGTTCCGCAGACTCCGGCGCCGCATCACGAAAAGCCGGTTGTGATTATCAATGGGCAGGAGCGGGATCTGACTCCAGCGGAGCGGGCCCGGATCGAAAAACAATTGGCTGAAGCACAGAAGAAAATTGCCGAGGCCACGGCGAAGATCAACAGCCCGGAGTTCCGGAAGCAGATTGAGGATGCGCAACGGAAGGCTTTCCAGGCGCAGACCCGGCTGAACAGCCCGGAGTTCAAGAAACAGATGGCCGACGCGCAGAAGCAGATTGCGGAAGCCACGGCGAAGTTTAACAGCCCAGAATTCAGAAAGAAGATTCAAGCGGAAATCGACGCTGCGGCAAAGGTGAACCGCGAGGAATTTCAGAAAGCGTTCAGCGATTCGCAAGCGGCGGCTTTGCGAGCGCAGACGATGATGAACAGCGCGGAGTTCAAGAAGCAAATGGCGGACGCGCAGAAGCAAATTGCGGAGGCGACCGCGCGGGTGAATAGTCCGGAGTTCAAAAAGCAGATTCAGGATGCGGTGGACGCCTCGATGAAAGTGAACAGCGCCGAGTTCCAGAAGCAGATGGCCGATGCCCAGAAGCAGATTGCGGATGCGATGGCCCGGTTGAAGGCTGAGCAGAAAGAAGACTCAGGGAAAAAGAGGCCAACGGCCAAGGGCCAGAGGCCGGAGAAGTAGATGCCGGCTTCCCTCTTCGCAAATTGCGCGAGCGGATGGCTGCCCGCTCACATGGTTGTATTCAATCCCGGATGCGGGGATTAATCACCACATACATAATGTCCGTCGCCAGATTTACCAGTACATACGTCAGTCCGATGGCGAGGATGCAGCCCTGGAGCAGGGGGTAGTCGCGGTTGTTGATGGCGGAGACGGTGAGGCGTCCGATGCCGGGCCAACTGAAAATGGTTTCAGTGACGATGGCCCCTGCGAGGAGCGCTCCGAATTGCAGACCGAGCAGCGTGATGACGGGGATGAGCGCATTGCGCAGCGCGTGCTTGTAAACGACAATGCGCTCGGGCAGGCCCTTGGCGCGGGCCGTGCGGATGTAGTCCTGGCCCAGTTCTTCGAGCATGGCTGTGCGCACCATTCGCGTAAGGATGGCGGCGAGCGCGCTGCCCATGGTGATGGCGGGCAGGATGAGGTGGGTGATGCCTCCGGCTCCGCTGACCGGCAGCCATCCGAGCTTGATGGACACAACCAAAATCAGGATAGGCCCGAGCGCGAAGGCCGGGAACGAGAGTCCGAGCAGGCTGACGAAGCTGAGGAGGCGGTCCTGCCAGCGGTCGCGCCGCAGTGCGGAGGCGACTCCGGCGGGCACCGAGAGCAGGACGGCGATGATGAGCGCGGCGACGGTCAGCTCCACCGTATAGGGATAGCGGGTGAGGACGAGGTGCGTGATGGAGTCGTTGAGGCGCAGCGAGGTGCCGAGGTTTCCGTGGAGGACTCCGGCCCAGTAGTGGAGGTATTGCGTGCCGAGCGGCAGGTCTAGTCCATAAGCGTGGCGCAGGGCAACGATATCGCCGGGTCGCGCGCCCTCGCCGAGCATCTGTTCGACCGGGTCGCCGGGCACGAGGTGGATCAGGATAAAGACGATGGAGACGACCAGCCACACGACGGGCACGGTGTAAACAAGCCGGAAGAGCAGCGCGCGGACGGCGCGGGGAAGTCGCATGATTCTCGCGCCTGGATTGTT
>DASTXK010000171.1:0-3815 GCA_035765555.1 Acidobacteriaceae bacterium | reverse complement strand
TCGCGCCGCTGCAAAGCAGTATTCCGAGGCCTGGAGAAAGGCCAACCCCGAGCCGCCGCCCCCGGCGCCGCGGCTTTCAATTGTTGTGCTCGACAAAGACCTGCGTGCCCCGGGTCACGAACTGTTTCGCAAACTGCGCGTGCACGGAGTTTTTTTCCCAGCCGTGGATGCAACCAATGCCTGGCCGGAGATTTTTAGCCGGGTCAATGACCGCGCCTCCAAATATCCCGGAGATTTTCGGCACTGGTATATCGACGGCGGCTCTACACAGCGCGGATTAGACCAGCACGTGAGCGCGATTTCCTGGGAAAGCATCGAGCCAGTTCGTACAGCCGTTCTAGCCCGCATGCATGCGGTCATCGCCAGTGGAAATGGCGGTCCGGAACAACTGCGTACCCGAATGGCCGAAACCGATCCTCACCAGTTGGGGCTTCCCTCGACGGTGGACAATGACGCCTTCACTCGTTTCCAGGTGAGTCTGATGACCGAGGGATCGGGAACCCAGATTTTCAGCACGACCTTTGTTCAGTGGGCCGCTCGTGAAGCTCTTCGCCGGGCCCAGCCCTGGACGCTTCTGCTGCGATTCGCGCCCCGCCAGCGCCAGCTCCCCATGAACGAAATGCTGGCTGGCAACGCTCCGAACAATTCCGTCGATCCCGAAGGCTCGCTCGTTGATGCGGACATGGGCGCCTTTTACACGTGGGTGGATCAGCAGCGACTCTCCGGCGCGGGCGATTCTGGTTTCATTGCATGGAGCGAGGCGCATAATCAGGCGGTCGTAGTGAGTCCAACAGCGCCAAGGGGTGTAGCCTCACCCAATCTTGTTACACTCAGGCAAATCTTTCAGCAGTTCGTATGAATCGTCGCTATGCGGCGTATTGAGAGAAGGACTATGTAGTATCTGAGCTACTGATGCAAGGAACCTCTCTCAGCCTTCTCGGGGCGGCGCTCCTCCCGGCATATCTCGTGTTCACCGTTGCAATAGGGTGGGTCGCGCGCCGCCGCAAGTCTACTGCGGCCGATTACTTAAATGCGAGCAGGTCCCTTCCCTTGTGGATTGTCGTGGCGTCCTTTCTCTCCGCCAATTGCGGCGCTCTTGAAATCATCGGCCTGAGCGCCATGGCTGCGGAGTATGGCGTCCAGGCGTTGCAGTTCTACTGGATCGGCGCTATTCCGGCCATGATCTTTGTCGCTCTGTGGATGATCCCCGTCTACATGAAAAGCGGAGTCGAGAGCGTCCCGGAATATCTGCAGGCACGCTATAGCTCAAATCTCCGCTTCCTGAACGCCTGCATCACGGCGATTATCACACTGCTTCTGGCCGGGATAAGCCTGTATGCCATGGCTCAGGTATTGCAAGTCGTACTGGGCATCAGCTTCTGGTCAGGTGTGCTTCTTTCCGCAGTCGTGGTTTTTATTTATGCGCTGCTTGGAGGAGTTCGCGCCACCATCTTTAATGAAGTGCTGCAATTGGCGGTGGTTCTGGCCGGGCTTGTTCCTCTTCTTGTACGTACCATCGAGCTTGCAAAATCTCCTTCTGTGCATGCCGCTATCCATCGACACCTCTGGAAAGGCCTGCCGCTCGCGTCCACACGCGCTCCTATGGATGTAACGGGCGTGGCTGTGGGACTGGGGTTTGTGCTTAGCTTCGGTTATTGGGGAACCGACTTCGTTCTGATGCAAAGGGCGCTCGCTTCCCGCTCGTTGCAGGAAGCGCGACAAGTGCCGCTATGGGCTGGTTTTGGCAAGCTCGCCTTCTCCATGATTGTGGTGCTGCCCGGATTGGCGGCCAGCAAAGTCATTCCCGGATTGGGTTCCATCATTCGCTTCGATCAGGCTCTTCCTGAAATGATGAAGCTCTTCTACGGTCCAGCCATGCTGGGCCTTGGCCTCACCGCGATCGCTGCAAGCCTCATGTCCGGGCTGGCGGCAAACATATCTGCCTTTGCGGCGGTTTGGACTGAGGACATTTATCGGGCACATCTCAGGCGCGGACTGCCTGAACGGCACTACCTACGGATGGGCTACGCTGCCCTGTGCTTTGCCACGGTCTTCAGCATCGCGGCCTCGTCCCTCAGTTTGCATTTCGGCAATCTCATGGAACAGGTGCAACTTATTTTTTCGCTATTTAGCGCACCATTTTTGGCAATTTTCCTTCTCGGCATGGCACACAAAAAAACAACAGCCACAGCAGCATTGGCCGGCTTCTTCTCGGGAGCTGGCGTTGCACTGCTGCACCAGTTTCTTGTCTGGCGGCACTGCATTTTCTATGGCAGCATCATGAGCTCAGATTTCCACGCGGCGATCTACTCATTCACCACTTCGCTGATCATCGGGCTCCTCGGCAGCAGAAAGGGAGTAGCACAAAACCGAAGCGGACGTCCCGCATTGGTGTTTCACTGGTCGGAAGCTGTCCAGGGGGGCAATACCTCCACCCTGCTCGCACTGGCCGGACTACTCCTGATCGCCTGCATTGCGTTAAACGTAATCTGGCGTTAACGGCGCAAGGGGCAAAAGAAACTTCGGTGCAAAGGCTGGTCAGATCACATAGCCAAGCTGGCACGCTGAACCATAGCTATCTGGAGAAAGTAAAGCATGGTGGAGGCGGCGGGAGTCGAACCCGCGTCCGAAATCGTTGGCAACAAAGAGAGTCTCCATGCTCAGTCGTGTTCCGAAGGTTTCGCTTTGCGCGCTCAGAACCGACAAGATGCGCGCATCGCTAGTCCGTGGATCTCGCCTCCGCGGCCCGTACCCAGCCACGAAGACCAGCCTGCTGTGCGACGCCTCTCCGAAAGCCCACAGGCAAAGCCCCGGGAGACGGCTGCTTAGTTAATTAAGCAGCAAGTGCGAATTGAGGTTCGGCACTTAAAGTTTTGTGAGCGATTACGGGTGTCCACACCCCGGCATGCCTCTTTGCCGCAATCGATCCCGTCGAAACCGTGACGCCCCCAAATGGGAGAAAAGACCGCCCGTGGCTATCTTCATTTTACTACTCTTTGGCGCTGATCTCCGTTATGCCGAAGGACCTTGCGCTTACGCGACTTGCAGCACCTGGGCCACCGCAAGCCAGGCAATCGCAGCCAGCGCCACCGCTTCAACCAGATCGAATCCAACGATGAACCGGCGCGCCTTTGTCGGCAAGACCGGCAAACCTCCCTCACGACATTTCCGCAGCTCCCCAGCCGCCCACGCGCCGAGGTGAATAATGGCGAACACCACCACCAGAACTTTCCAGCCCGCCGACGGCCACAAGGGCCACATCACAAGGACCAGAAGCCAGTAAACAGCCTCAACCCGGAGCGCCACTTGCGCGGAAAACAGCCTCCTGGCCCACGAATCCTCCGCCCCGGCCCATTTTTGCAAAAGCTTCCACGACGAGAGGTGAATGACCAGCATCACCGCCGTGTACGCCAGAATTGCGAAGGCCAGAATCCTCATGTCGTGACTCTACTCCGGCGCCAGATTCTTCGCGCCATTCTATGCGCGCGGTATATACTTTGCCCGTCAGCCTTCCCCAAAAAATTATTCATTCTGCCTTGAAGGAAACGAACATGAAATTGCGAATATCGAGCGCCCTCTGTTCCGCGCTTGGGGTCCTCACGATTCTGGCTTTTGCCGCCACCGCGGGTGCACAAGTCGAAAAGCCGGCCACAGCGACATGCGCCCCACTCTTTGGCTCCAATGTCTGCACTTCGTATCAAATGCGGGACGGAAAAATTTCCGAAGTTACCCTCAGGGTGCCGGTCGCCGTGATGGAGAACGCCCCGGCAAACCCGGCGATGGTGATGCCGCCTCACCCCGACCTGGACATTCCC
>DASTXK010000170.1:0-8035 GCA_035765555.1 Acidobacteriaceae bacterium | reverse complement strand
CACGCTGATGCCGTTCGCAGCGCGTAGCTGGTCTACCTTGCCGTGCTCGATGAAGTGGTCGGGCCAGCCGATCCGCAATACCGGAACGTCCAGCCCCATCTCGTTGAGCGCCTCAAGGACCGCGCTGCCGAAGCCGCCCATCAGCACGCAGTCTTCAAATGTAACGAAGGCCGTTACTTTTTTGGCATACTCGGCCAGCATCTCGCGGTCCAGCGGCTTCACAAACCGGGGATTGATGACCGCCGCCGAATAGCCGCGCTCCTCCAGCCTGTCGGCAAGCTCCGCCGCCATGGGCAGCAGCGCGCCGAGGCCCAGCACGGCGATTTCGTCTCCCTCGCGCACGACCTTGGCCTTGCCAATGGGCAGCGGCACGGGATGCGGCTTGACCTCCGCGCCCGGCCCAACGCCGCGCGGATACCGCACCGCTGAGGGTCCGTCGTGCAGCATGGCCGTGTAGAGCATGTCGGCAAGCTCGTCCTCGTCCGCCGGGTCCATGTGGACGATGTTTGGAATGCCGCGCAGGTAGCTCACGTCGAAGAGACCGTGGTGCGTCGGGCCATCGTCGCCGCTCAGCCCGCCGCGATCGAGGCAGAAGACCACCGGCAGATTTTGCAGGCACACGTCATGAATCACCGGGTCGAACGCCCGCTGCAGAAACGTCGAGTAAATCGCGCAGAAGGGCTTATAGCCGCGCGTAGCCATGCCCGCCGCGAAGATCACGGCGTGCTCCTCGGCGATGCCCACATCGAAATACTTCGTCGGATGATGCGGCCGGAACAGATCGAGCGCCGTGCCGTTGGGCATGGCTCCGGTAATGGCCACCAGTTTGGGATTATTGTTTGCCAGCTTCACCAGCGTGTCGGCAAACACTTCCGAATAGGTGCGCCCTGCCGGCTTTGTTTCGCCCGTCTCGGGATGATATGGCCCCAGCCCATGGAACTTCTTCTGCTTGTCGAGTGCCGGCTGAAAGCCGCGCCCCTTCTGCGTGATGGCGTGCAGCAGCACAGGACGTTCCTGCTGCTTCAGAAATTTGAATGTCTCGATCAGCAGCCCGATGTTGTGCCCGTCCACCGGCCCATAATAGGTAAGGCCGAATTCCTCAAACAGCCCGGAAGGCCACAGCAGGCCCTTGGCCGCTCCCTCGGCGCGCTTCACAACGTTGGCCGCTGTCTTGCCGCCCACGCGCTCCAGCAACTTTGCCGCGCTGTCGTGCAGGTGCGACACGCGCTCGTTGGTCACAATTTTGTGCAGATAATTTGCGATGGCTCCAACGTTGCGGTCAATCGACCACTCATTATCGTTGAGCACCACGATGAGCCGGTTGGTGCTCTCGGCGATGTTGTTCAGCGCCTCGAACGAAATGCCATTGGTGAAGGCCGCGTCTCCGGCCAGCGCGACCACGTGCTCCCGGCCTCCAGCCAGGTCGCGCGCCACCGCCATTCCCAGCGCGGCGGAAAGCGATGTTCCCGCGTGGCCCGCGCCGTAGCAGTCGTGCTCGCTCTCGGTGCGCAGCATAAAGCCGTTCAGCCCGCCCGGCTGGCGAATGGTGGCAAAGCGCTCGCGGCGGCCCGTGAGCAGCTTGTGGACATACGCCTGGTGGCTCACGTCGAAAACAAACTTGTCGCTCGGAGTCTCGAAGACGTAATGCAGGGCCAGCGTCAGCTCCACCACGCCCAAGTTCGGCCCCAGGTGCCCGCCGGTCTTCGACAGCGTTAGGATCAGGGTTTCGCGAATCTCCTGCGCCAGCTTTTCAAGCTGGGCTATGGAGAATCTCTTAATGTCGGCGGGAGACTGAACGGAATCGAGGAGTTTGCCCATAGGGGGGTACGGCGTTGCAGCAGCGAAATAGCCTGAAGAAATGGCTCTCGCGGAGACCATCTGGGCCAACTTACGCACCCTAAGTATACCAAGGCGCCATTTGACCCCGAGGCCGCGAAGCCCATCGCTAATTCAGTTCGCGGACCCAGATATTCCGGAAACTGATGGGCTGGCTATGGTCTCCATGGGCCTGAAGCTTAATGGGGGCGCGGTCGTACGGCTTGTAGAACGGCTTGCCAATGTAGAGCGTCTGCCCCCTGAGTTGAAAGTGGTTCTGCACCAGCACGCCATTCATAAAAACCGTAACGTAGGCTGGGGATTTGAGCTTTCCGTCGGCATCGAAGCGCGGCGCGGTCCACACCACGTCATAGGACTGCCACTCGCCGGGCTTGCGGGCGGGGTTCACCAACGGGGGGCTCTGTTTGTAGATACTACCGGCCTGGCCATTGACATAGGTCGTGTTGCGGTAGGAATCGAGGACCTGCAATTCATATCCGGCATCACCGGGGCCGGTCGAAGCAAGAAAGATGCCGCTATTGCCTCGCTCCTGGCCGCTTCCGGTAATGCCCTTGGGAATTCTCCACTCAATGTGGAGCTGGTAATCGCGGAACGCGCGCCGGGTTTCGATGTTTCCGGCGGCTTTGTTCACCGTGAGCACGCCATTCGCGACCACCCATTTTGCCGGAGACTTGTCTTTGGCCGAAACCCATTGGTTGAGATTGCTGCCGTCGAAAAGCACAATCGCATCGGAGGGAGGCGCGGCATCCGTTGGTCCGGGCGTGACGATCCTGGGCACAGGCTTCCACACTTCCGTGTCCTCAGGCCTGGGAGCGGTTGTCTGTTGAGCGAAGATGGCAACGGACGCAAACATCAAAACACCCGAAGCGAACAAGGGAAGAAGAATCTGCCTGCGCATCATAGTTCCGACAGGATACACCCCATTTCGCCCTGTTCAGCCGTGCCGACTCCGGCTCCCCACCGACTCCCTGGTGCGGATTTCGCGCGAGGAATGTGCGTTACGATCCAGCAGAACTAGCAAGCCGGCCCGGATCGACCTGTGAAATTTTGCTCAAAAGCTATTTCACGCCTTGGCTTCGACGAGCATCACCAGGGATTCGGGAACGACGCCATCGTGCGCCATGGCTTCCGATGCCCCTGACGTTTGCATTGCGGCTTTGAGCTTCTCCAGGTCGGGAACGTCCATGAGGATGGCTACGCGCTTGGCATTGGTTGGATCGACGAATGTGCGGATATTCGTGACGCCGAGCGGCCCAAAAAACTCCTGCCGTTTGTTCGAGGCAAGCCAATGGTCCTTGTCCTTTACATCGTGATAACCGATGACTGTAGGCATATCAGGTCCTTTGCGAGCGGATTTTGGGGGAACGAGAATGGTAGCACTACTCTGGAAACGCGCGGTACGCCGCTGCTAGCATGGATTTTGATGCCGCCGAAAAACCGGCGGCGTTGGAGGATTGCGGACCATGCGCTTTATGCTTTCCCTCGCCGCTGCCTGCCTGCTGGCCTGCTGCCCCTTCGCATCAGCGCAGCTTCCGCTTGACCCGCTTTCGAAGCCCGCTCCCTCGACCAATCCATTTACCAGCCCCGGACCCTCGCCGCAGGTCGCGTTCCTCTACAGCCTTGAAGCGAAGTTTGCCCGCGACACAGCCGCGGGCGGCGGCGCGGCCTTCGCGAAATGGTTTGCGCCCGACGCCGTGATGCTCTCGAACGGAAAAGCTCCCGTGATTGGGCAGGCCGCCATCGCCGCCTCGGCTGACTGGTCGCCCACGCAGTACCACCTTACCTGGACGCCTGAAGGCGCGCGCATGAGCGCCTCCGGAGACATGGGCTTTACCTGGGGCAGCTATGAGGGCCGATCCAAAGACCGCGACGGGACGCCGATTGTGACCACGGGCCGCTACATGACGGTCTGGAAAAAGCAGCCCGATGGATCGTGGAAAGTGGAACTCGACGCCAGCAACGATGCGCCGCCCAATGCCGATGACTGCTGCCGAATCCAGTAAGCCGACAGCGCAAGCTGGCATTCGTTCAGCACATACGATTTGGCAACCCGATACTCAGTTTCAATTCTCCAACAAGAGTCATGAGCCCAAGCCCCATGACGCAACCTGCCCGCCTTTGGCCGCTCAGATGCCTATTCATAATCGCAATGCTGCTGCTGCAATCCAGAGTGCTGTTGGCTGAACAAGTTCCTGTACGCCACCCAGAGGGCACAGTTCATGGATTTCTCGTGCTGCGCGACGAGCAAGGCAAAGAGCTGGCCGAAGGTGAACTCACCCAGGTTGTCCAAGGACACCGGCTCATATCGAACCTAGTCTTCCACTTCAAAGATGGCTCCATCGATGACGAGACTACCGTGTATTCGCAACGCGGCGTCTTCCGGCTACTGAGTGACCATCATGTGCAGAAGGGCCCGTCTTTCCCACACCCCATGGATGTTTCCATCGATGCCTCTACCGGCCAGGTGACGGTGCTTTCCAATGACGGCGGCAAGGAGAAAACCGAGAAAGACCACCTCGACTTGCCCCCCGATCTGGCCAATGGCCTCGTCCTCACCCTGCTCAGGAACATCCGGCCTAACACGCCGGAGACCAAAGTATCGTATGTCGCGGCCACACCAAAACCGCAGCTGGTGACCCTTTCGATCAAGCCCCAGAAAAAAGACGTATTCCGGGTTGCCGGCACGCGCCACAAAGCCATGCGTTACGACATAAAGATGGAGATTGGCGGCATTAAGGGAGTAATCGCGCCCCTGGTGGGAAAGCAGCCCAAAGACATCTACGTCTGGATTCTGGGCGGCAAGGCCCCGGCATTTGTGCGCATGGAGGGACAACTTTATGAGGGCGGCCCTGTCTGGACCATCCAGTTGGCTAGCCCCGTCTGGCAGAAAACAAAGAGCTCACAGCCAGGGGGACAATAGTCAATCTTCCTGACCCCTTATTGCTGAAGACTGAACGCTCGTTTCCGGACCCTGAGCCCTGTACCCCGTAGTTGATGTTCGAGTCCCTTCTATTTCGCCATTGCCATCCTGCGCAGCAACGAAGCGCCAAAGCAAGCAGAAGATTGCTGCAAGCTGCCGTGAGCGGATGAGCAGCGGGTCGGCTGGTAAACTCAGTTTTCACGCCAATTCAAATCGGAGGATAGACAATGGCAGCAATCATATCGTGGCTCGGTGTTCAAGCTTCCAAACCGATAGTGCGTTCAGCGACGCAGACGGGAACAAAAATTGTCAGAGAAATGGTGCTCGAAGGCGCTTCCGACGTCATGACTTCCAAGATCAAGGAACACACCGGGGTCTCGGTGAAGACACCGCCTCCCAGCACCCCGACGGCAGCGGCGGGGGTGCTTGCATACAACGCCGGAAAGATGTACGTGGCGGAAAATCATACCTATCTAATGGCGAAATGGCAGCAAATGGTGAACGGAGAAGATCGCACCCGGCCAGAGATGAACCAGTTCATCTCGTCGCAAGAGCAATTTATACATAAATAAGTCGGTTCGGGTGCCCCGAGTCCAGGGTGGATTTTTCGCAAATTCACCCGAGCCCTGTACGGCGGCGGAACTTGCCCTGGTCAACGTGCGCCATACGCCGTCGAGCAGACTTTGAATACAAATTTACTTCGAGAAGGGACTACCGAATGCGCCTCTCCGCCTGCCTGCTGTGTTTCCTTTCGCTGCTTCTACCCGCCCAGCTTAGCGGCCAGGACCGGACCGTTCGCAACTCCGCAGTCGAGGCATCTTTCAGCCCGAGCGGCGCCTATTCGATCACCGATGTTGCAACCCACTGGACCCTGCACGGGGAGTTGCCCCAAGCGGCTGAGGTGGAGATAACCAGCGGCAGTGACGCGCTCGGCAAATATCAGCAGATCAATGCGTCCTACGATAACCACGCGCGCACTGCCGAGATTCGGCTCTATCGCAATCGATCTTCCGTGCTGATGCTCGATGTTCATAGAAACGAGGCAACAAACAGCAGTCCCTTTCCCCAATTCGCTTCCCTGCCCCCGGGGCTGCATCGCTTGAGCTATTCGGTCAAGGCCTTCGCGAAGTTCGAGTTCGGCAAGCTCGCCTCACAGGGACCGTGGCTGCTGTTCGATCAGCGGCGCAACACCATGGTCCTGTCTCCCGCCGACAACTTCCTTGTCTCTGATCTTGAAGAAGCGCCCGACGGAAAGGTGACAAGCGGCATTGATTCGCAAATTGCGACGCTGCCCGCCGGCTTCACGCATGGCACACTGCTTACCTTTGGACACGGCATTAACAGCACCTTCAACGCGTGGGGCGCGGCGCTGCAAAAGCTGAATCGCAAGCCCGCGGTTCCCAATGATGCCGACGTCGTCCTAGAAAAATTCGGCTATTGGACGGACAACGGCGCCTCCTATTACTACAAGTTCGATCCGTCGCTCGGATACGAAGGAACGCTGCTCGCCGTCCGCGATCAATATAAGAAGATGGGAGTGCCAATCGCCTACCTGCAACTCGACAGTTGGTGGTATCCAAAGACGAGAGGGAATACCCTGAAGGGCGGAACCGGCGACAATGGCGCGATTGTCTACCGCGCGGACCCCACAATATTTCCTGACGGCCTGAATGCCTTCCATAAGCGGCTGGGGCTGCCGATGGCGACCCACGCGCGCTGGTTTTCTGAAGCCAGCCCGTATCGCCGCGAATACAAAATGTCGAACAACGTTGTTATCGATCCGCGCTACTGGAATGCGACGGCAAGCTACCTGAGCGACGCCGGAGTGGTTGTTTATGAGCAGGATTGGCTAGACAAAAACGCCCGCCCCGCCGTCAATATTGCGCAGTCGAAGGAATTTCTCTCAGAAATGGCCGGCGCCATGGCCGCCCGCAAAATTGGGATCCAGTACTGCATGGCGCTACCCGGCTATTTCCTTGCCAGCACGCAGTTTCCCAATCTGAGCACCATTCGCGTGAGCGACGACCGCTTTGAGCGCGCGCGTTACGATGAGTTCCTTTACGGCTCCGCGCTGGCCCACGCCGTGGGACTTTGGCCCTGGGCTGACGTTTTTATGAGCGATGAACTGCCCAACCTGGTTCTCGCCACGCTGTCTGCCGGTCCGGTCGGCGTAGGCGATGCGCTCGGTCACATCGACGCCGCGAACCTGAAGCGGGTGATGCGGGCGGACTCGGTCATTCTGAAGCCTGACACACCGATCCGGCCTATCGACGCGACCTATCTCGCAGACGCCTCTGACGCGAGAAGCCCCATGGTGGCGCTGACGCGGACCGATTTCGGCCCCGCATCCGAGTACTATCTGATCGCCTACCCGCGCTCCGGCAACGCATCCAGCACAACCGTCTCGCTGGACGATCTCGGAATCCATGGCGCCGTTTATGCGTGGAACTGGCAGGACCAGAGCGGAAAGACCATTCCAGCGGGCGGCAGCATAACGGTGCCATTCACGAGCGGCTGGGGATACGAAGTCCTGGCGCCAATCAACAAAAATGGCATCGCCCTTCTGGGTGACACCAGCAAAATCGTTCCCCTCGCGCGGAAGCGTTTCGCCAGCGTGACCAACAACGGCGCCGTGAATGCCGTTTTTTCCTTCGCCGCCGGAGAATCCTTCGTGAGGGTGAGCGGTTATTCCCGCCATAAGCCCAAGATCCGCGCTCAACAGGGAACGGTCCACAATATCCACTACGATGCTGCAACAGGGGTCTTTTCCTTCTCCGCGTCACTTGAATCAGGAGCGCACAGTGCGCGTGTCTGGATCCAGTAAGAGCCCGGAAAGCGCCGCGCCTGCACATTGGCATCCACCAGAGTGCTTTCGCCCAGCGCTTTCCCCTTCCCCATTTCCCCATTAACCTGTATTCAATGTTCGAGTTCCTCCTATTTCGCGGAGTCGCCATCGCCATCCTGATTCTGGCGAACGCCTTTTTTACCGCGGCGGAACTCGCCCTGGTCAGCGTGCGCCAGACGCGCGTCGAGCAGATGGTGGCGCAGCGCCGCCCCGGAGCGCGCCTCGTCCGGCATCTGCAGGAGCACCTCGACGATTTTCTGCCCGCCGTGCAGCTTGGCGTGACTCTGTGCAGCCTGGCCCTCGGCTGGATTGGCGAGCCCGCCGTCGCCGAGGTATTTGAAGCGTGGCTCGGCAACCTGCCCCACGCGCACGTCTACGCGCACCTGGTCGCCGTGCCCGTCGCCTTCGCCTTCATCACCTACCTTCAGGTGCTG